>WVZO01000093.1 GCA_011772425.1 Candidatus Aminicenantota bacterium | reverse complement strand
GCACAAGTTATACAGTGTGGAAGGTGTACAGTTTCACCCGGAGTCCATTGGAACCTCTGTAGGTAAGGAAATCCTGGGTAATTTTATCCAGCAAAAGCGTGAAAAGTTTACGGTTCGGGCTTCCATTAAAAAGGTTTTTTCCGGTTATCCACTTACAGAAGAAGAGGCCCGGCAGGTGATGGAGGATATCACTTCCGGGAATGCAACACCTGCCCAGATTGCAGGTATTTTAACGGCGTTGAGTATGCGGGGAGAATCCGTACCTGTGCTGACAGGATTTGCGCGTGTGATGAGACAAAAGGCCACGGCAATTAAAAAACCGGAAGGCAAAAAAGTAGTAGACACTTGCGGTACCGGCGGTGATACCAGCGGCACATTTAATATTTCCACTATTGCGGCATTGGTAGCTGCTGGCAGTGGGGTAACCATTGCCAAGCATGGGAATCGTTCGGTTACCTCCAGGTGCGGCAGTGCCGATGTCCTGGAAGCACTGGGTGTCAATGTGGCAGCATGCCCGGATGTGGCTTCAGAAGCACTGGAACGCATCGGTATATCGTTTCTTTTTGCACCCCGGCTTCATTCTTCTATGAAGCATGCTGTACCGGTGCGGGCTGAGCTGGGCATCCGTACGGTGTTTAATATACTGGGCCCGCTTTCCAATCCAGCAAAGGCAGATTTCCATCTCCTGGGAGTGTATAGTAATGAAATCCGTGAAAAAGTAGCCCAGGTGCTGGTAAACCTGGGAGTCCAACGGGCTATGGTGGTACACGGTATTGATGGGCTGGATGAAATTACCCTGACAGGCAAAACCTGGGTTTCAGAGATCAATAACGGCTGGATCAAAAATTATGCATTTGATCCCCACGATTACGGGTTGAACTACTGTTCTCCTGAGGAGTTAAAGGGTGGGGATTTAAGAATCAATGCCGAGATTGCTTTGGCTATTTTAAAAGGAGAAAAAGGCCCGAAGCGTGATGTGGTGCTGCTGAATGCAGCGGCTGCGATTTACCTGGCTGGTGCGGCAGAAGATTTCTCCGGTGCTGTTCAAAAGGCCCGGGAATCCATCGATGAAGGGCATGCCTTAAACAAATTAAACGAGTTGGTGCGTATTAGCTGCGGAGCACCGCTTATGCCTCCGGCGGCCAGGGGCTCTTTTTAAAAAAACCCCACTGCGTGGGGGAGCATTTGCAGTGCCAGGACGGCGTACGACGCTTCAAAAGACGTATCGTCTCCATGGGTATTCATTAATACCGCACTGTAAGTGCCCCCTGGACCCCGCAAAAATTTTTGTTTAAGGTGTTTTTTTTCGTGTTGAATCCATGTCAATATATTATTGAGTGAGTCGATGAGGAAATAAGGAGGTAAATTAAAAATGGAATCCATATTAACAAATATCATCAACCGCATTATGGAGGTCGAAGGCCATCAGTTTGAAAGCTTTTCACCGTCCACGTTTCCTTTGAAGGACCGTCCACCACCAATCAATATCATCCCCCTACTGGAACAGGATTTCTTTGTAATTGCAGAAACTAAAAAGGGTTCTCCTTCAAAGGGGATTATACGGGAGGATTACGACCCGGCGGCGATAGCTGCTGATTATCAGCGGGCCGGGGCTTCGGCGATTTCCGTGATTACGGAACAACATTTCTTTTACGGCAGTAAACAGCATCTGCCAATAGTAAAAGAAACCGTGAATTTGCCGGTTTTGCGCAAAGATTTCCTGGTGCATCCGTACCAGGTTTACGAATCCTTTAACCTGGGTGCGGATTTCGTGCTGCTGATTGCCGCCTGTATAACCGATCAACAATTGGAAGAGTTGTATCGAATTGTCTTATCGTTGGGTATGCAGGTGTTGATCGAGGTTCACACACGGGAAGAATTGGACCGGGTGCTGTCATTGAATCCCCGAATAATTGGTATCAATAATCGGGACCTGAAGACGTTTACAGTGAACCTCTCCACTTCTTTTCACCTGAAGCAATTCATTCCTGGAGACATTTTTGTTATCAGTGAATCCGGAATTAAATCCCGTGATGATATTGAGGCTTTGAAGAATGCCGGTTTTTCCGGTGTGCTGATCGGTGAATCACTTTTACGGCAAAAGAATACAGGAGTGGCACTTAAGAAGCTATTAGGGAAACCACGAAGTCACGAAGGCATTTACAATGCGGTAAAAAGCACGAAGGAACACGAAGGAAAAAAGGAAATGAGGAACCGAAGAAACGGAGAAACGAAGAATTTAAGAAGCAAAATGAAACTAATGGGGCACGATGTTTAAAACACCGTACTACAGGCTGACCATGTATGAAAAGTTTTTGCGGGGTCCAGGGCACTTACAGTGCGGTAATAAGGAATATCCATGGAGACGACACGTCGTTTGAGCGTCGTACGCCGTCCTTGCACTGCAAATGCTCCCCCACGCAGTGGGGTTTTTTCCTAAAAAGAGCCCCTGGTCGCCGGAGGCAAAAAAATGAAAATTAAACTATGTGGTATTACCAATAAGCGGGATTACCGGGATGCGGTGCTGTTGGGGGCTGATTTTGTGGGTTTTATTTTTTACCCTAAATCTCCGCGGTATGTTGAGCCGGAAAGGGTGATTGAAATCTGCGGGCAGGCGCTTCCGGGTAACCATCGAAAAGTTGGGGTGTTTGTTAATGAACGCATTGAGACTGTCCGGGACATTTTTCGCAGGGTTAGGCTGGATATTGTGCAACTGCACGGCGATGAGAGTCCTGGGTATGCGGCTGAGCTGGGGCTGCCTTATTGGAAAGCTATACGGGTTAAGGATCGCCGTTCCCTTGATGCGCTCCGGCAATACAATTGCAAAACCTTTTTGCTGGACACCTATGTGAAAGGCAAGTATGGTGGTACAGGCATCTCTTTTGATCCGCAGTTGGTGGAAGAGGCGGTTAAAATCGGGAAACCAGGTGGTATTCAAATCATCGCATCCGGAGGTATTTCTGTGGAGAACATTGAAATCCTGTTTCGGCTGGAATGTCCTGTGTATGCGGTGGATGTGAACAGTTCCGTTGAAGAGTATCCAGGCAAGAAGAGCCGGGAGAAAATGGAACGATTTTTTGAAGTGTTTAATCGACTAAGGAGAACATGACAATGAATCGTGATTGGGATGTTAATAATAACAACAAAAATGAAAAACCTTATTTGAAGGATCGTCATTTTGGCGATTATGGCGGCCGGTACGTGCCGGAGATGTTAATAACTGCGCTGGAGGAATTGGAAAATTTCTATATGTCTATCAAGGAGGATGGGGGATTTCAACGGGAGTTGGAGTACTTGATGACCCATTATTCCGGGCGTCCAATGCCGTTATATTTTGCACCGAACCTGACCAAACGGTGCGGCGGGTGTAAAATCTACCTGAAACAGGAGGGACTAAACCATACGGGTGCGCATAAGATCAACAATGTCCTGGGTCAGGCGCTGCTGGCAATAAAAATGGGAAAAGGCACGGTTATTGCAGAGACCGGGGCCGGGCAGCATGGACTGGCTACTGCTTCGGCAGCAGCCAAAATGGGTTTGAAATGCAAGGTATTTATGGGAGATGTTGATATGCGGCGGCAGTATCCCAATGTGTATGCCATGAAGCTGATGGGAGCGGAAGTGGTCCCGGTTTCTTACGGCACTCGCACGTTGAAAGATGCGGTTACAGCGGCTTTAAAGTACTGGATCGAGCACCTGGAAGATACCCACTATTTGTTGGGTTCAGCTTTGGGACCTTATCCTTATCCCTTAATTGTGCGGGATTTTCAATCTGTAATTGGCAGGGAAGTGCGCCAGCAGATTTGGGAAATGGAGAACCGTGACCCGGATATATTGGTGGCCTGTGTAGGCGGCGGATCCAATTCTATCGGGCTTTTTTATCCGTTTCTCGAAAACGAGGAAATTGAATTTTACGGGGTAGAAGCCGGGGGACTGGGACCGGAACCGGGAAACCACGCTGTTCGTTTCGGACCTGGCGGCAAAACCGGTATAATCCAGGGGTATAAATCTTATTTTTTACAGGATGAAAACGGCCAGGTACTTCCTACCCATTCCATCAGTGCCGGGTTGGATTATGCAGGCATCGGACCGGAATTGGCATACCTTCATGATACAGGCAAGATCGTGTTTAAAAGCGTCACTGATGAGGAAGCTTTGGAAGCGTTCCAGGTGTTGTGCAGGGAGGAGGGTATTATCCCGGCATTGGAGTCTGCCCATGCCATCGCTTATGCCTTAAAGATTGCCCCTGGATATGCAGCTGATAAAATTATGGTGGTAAACCTGTCCGGCAGGGGAGATAAAGATATTTTTATCACTGCAAAAGCATTGGACCGTGAGAATTGGTTCCAATTTCTTAGGGAGGAGGTACAAGATGACCAACCCCATTGATAAAGTTTTTGCCGATAGAAAGGCACTCAAGCTGATGACCCATGTAGTGGCGGGTTACCCGGACCTGGAGACCACTGAGACATTGATCAGGATGATGGCGGACAGCGGCGCGGACCTGGTGGAGATGCAGATTCCTTTTTCCGACCCCCTGGCTGACGGCCCCACTATTGCCACAGCCAACCAGGCAGCATTAGATAATGGTATCACACCGGGACATTGTTTTCGATTGGCAGAGAAATTAAAGAGGAGTGTGGATATTCCTTTATTGATAATGACCTATGCCAATATTCCCTTTAGCATGGGGATCGAGCAATTTGTCAAGAGGTGCAGCGAATCCGGGATCAGCGGAATGATCGTCCCGGATTTACCTTTTGATCAAAGCCCCTGGTATCTCGAAGCTGCGGAGAAATACGGATGCAGCCCTATCCTGGTGGTTTCTCCAGGTATGAGTTCGGAACGGTTGACTGACATCGTGCAGAAGGCGCGGGGATTTATTTACACCACGTTAAGGGTCGGTATAACCGGTGCCAGGAGGACCATCCATGAAAGCGGCCTGGATTTCCTGGAAACGCTGAGAACCTGCACGTCTCTCCCGATTGCTGCGGGTTTTGGTATCTCTTCCGCGGAAATGGTGAACCAATTGCAGGGCCGGGCAGATGCCGCTGTCATCGGCAGCCATATTATCGAAATCCTCAATCACCAGGGCATCGACGCAGTAGGCCAATTTATCCGCAGTTGCAAGAAAGAAGGGAACCGCGAAGGCACGCGAAGGGCCGCGAATAGATTTTAATTTTTTTTAAAAAGAGCTATTGACAAGCAGCGTGAATAGTTATAAATTATGTATTGAGGAAAAAATGAGTCAGATAGAATTTGTAGAAAGTTTAGTGAAGCCACTGGTTCAATCCGGTGTATACAAAGATGAAGCCTCTGCCCTCAAAGCTATCGTTATCGATTACATCGACAGAAAGAAAACAGAGTATGATGATATTATTTCCAGGTTTGAAAAAAAGTACAAAAGAGATTTCAAGACATTCACAAAAGACATTGCCAATCGCGCAACCGTTGAAATCGAAGATGATTGGATGGAGTGGAAAGGTGCGATAGAGATGAGAAAAGGGTAGGAGGAGGCCTTTCGACTTTCGATTTAGATGATAATGTCAAGGAATCAAACTTGACCGGAGATACTAAAGAGGATTTGAAAATCGTTCTTTCAGAAATAAAGAAAATCATAGAAAATAAGATATAAAATACTTTTACATAGAAAAGGAAGTATTTAAATGAAAATCAAAGATTCTAAACTGGAACGTTTTTTTGCCAAATACGAGTTTACCGCTCCTTACCTGCTGTGTACCTCCGATTGTGAATCCTTCACTGTAAAAGACCTTTTTCAATTGGATGAAAATGCGGAAAAGGATTTTAAAAACTTCTGGCTGGGGTACACCGAAACCCTGGGAAACCCGGTGTTGAGAGAAGAGATTTCCAATTTGTACGCCAACACAAGCCCGGAAGACGTGATGGTCTGCGCCGGTGCCGAAGAGGGTATTTTTATCTTTATGAATGTAATCCTTAATCCCGGTGACCATATGATTGTTCAATTCCCCACGTACCAATCCCTGTATGAGATCGCCAATGGAATTGGCTGCCAGGTGAGCGAATGGTACATGGATGCTGGTAATAACTGGGAATTGGACCTGGATTTTCTTAACAAAACCATCACCCCAAAAACAAAAGCCATTGTGATCAATTTTCCTAATAATCCCACTGGCTATACCATTTCCCAAGAAAAATTGAACCAAATTGTTGAGATGGCAAGAGAGCAT
>WVZO01000468.1:182-18419 GCA_011772425.1 Candidatus Aminicenantota bacterium | reverse complement strand
GATATTCCACCGATTGTTATAACCGCTTTTAGAAAATTAAATAAACCCTTTGAATTTGCCAGACCACTATCTGAAATCAAAGAGATTGAATTGTCATATAGAGATAATTTCTTTTCCTTTGAGTTTGTGGCCCTTAATTATATTAACTCCGATAAAAATCAATATGCCTATATGCTGGAAGGATTTGATGATGATTGGGTTAACTGTGGAACCAGGAGATTTGCCGATTACACAAATGTTCCACCCGGTACGTATGTATTCAGGGTGAAAGGATCAAATAACGATGGCGTATGGAATAATCAAGGGGCGTCTATTAAAATTATAATCATTCCTCCTATCTGGAGGACATGGTGGTTTAGAACCCTTTGCCTGTTTGGGGCGGTTGTTCTTCTCTATCTATGGTACAGGGCACGGGTGAAACGTCTCACCCTCAGGCTTAAAACCGAAGCGGAAATGGAGCGTCTCTTTATAAAATATAACATCTCTCCCAGGGAGCAGGAGATTATCCACCTCATCTTGAGAGGAAAAAGCAATCGGGAAATTGAAGATACACTTTTTATTTCACTCACAACGGTCAAAACCCATGTCTACAATATTTATAAAAAATTCGGGGCCAAAAACCGGCTGGAATTGATCCACTTTATCCAGAAATCGCCAGAAAAGTAAAAATAAGAGAACAGGCAAGATGGATTTTTTTGTCTTGACATTTCTCGATATTGCGTGTATTATTTTTTCTGGAACATATTCACATCGTCTTAATGTTCCGGCTGCTGTTTGTTCTCTGATGATAAAGGCTATCACAATATAAAAAATAAAATGGAGGTAAACCATGAAATCTAAGAAACTCTCCAAAAAACTGGTGCTGAACAAAAGTACCGTTATGAATTTGAACAACTCCACTATGGGTGTTGCTAAAGGCGGGAAACATCCTACTTATACTGCCGGGATTACCTGTGGTATCCTTTGTGATACCGTATACTACAGCTGCGAAGTAACCAAATGCCACACCGATATCCACACATGCCCGGCCACCTGGTGCGACACCGAATGCGGCTGTTAATGCAGCTTTGTAGTCCCCACTAAACAACCTGTAAACATCGAAGCCAGATTTTCAAGGCTTTTTTCTTTTCAACTCGTAACCGCGAAACGTGCAGCACGCAGTAGTCTACGCCAAATTCTTCTGAATTTGACCGTGGACTCAGAAAAATGTGTTGCATTTTTTTATTTTTTTATATATTATTAAGGGAATGGAAAAAGAGGAGAAAAGCGCTGGATGAGTCAACCGGATGATAATAGCGAAGTAGCCCGTCTTCAAAAAGAAAATCAGCGCCTGCGCCGCGCTTTAGAAGAACTCTCCATTTTAAATGAAATTGCCGTGGCCATCAACTCCGCACTCTCATTGGACCGCATACTGGAATCCATTGTACAAAAATGTACAAAACACCTGCAAGTTGAACAGGTGGCGGTTTTGTTGTTGGATGAACAAGTCGAGGAAAAACCTTTTCAAACAATGATAAGGGGCTGGGATACCCGGGCCGATACATTGCCTTACCGGCTGGATACCCAGTTGACCGGCTGGATGCTTAAAAATAAGGCACCACTGCTGATCAATGATTTTGAAAAAGATAACCGCTTCCAAACACTCCCGGAAAAGACTCCCCTGATCCACTCTCTTTTAAGTGTTCCCCTCCTCTCAAAAAACCGGATGATCGGGTTGATCATTGTATTTAATAAAAAAGCAGAATCCGGCTTCAGTAAAGAAGATCAGCGGCTTTTATCGATTATTGCCTCCCAGTCGTCCCAGGTAATCGAAAATGCCAGGCTGCTTAAAGAGGAACAAAGACTGCTGAAAGTACAGCAGGAGCTGCGCCTGGCCTATGATATCCAGACCAATTTACTCCCAAAAGAATCCCCGAAAATCAAAGGCTATGATATTTCCGGCAAAAGTATTCCTGCCAAAGAGGTGGGAGGTGATTATTTTGATTTTATTCCCATTGATTCCCACCGCATCGCGTTTTGCCTGGGTGATATATCGGGAAAAGGTATGCCGGCTGCACTTCTTATGTCCAACCTCCAGGCAACGGTACGGGGGCAGTCCCTGGTTAATGCCACTGCTGCCCAATGTGTGGAATGCTGCAATACCATGCTCTTTAATAACACCCCCCCGGAAAAATTTTCTACATTTTTCTTCGGGATACTGGATACTAAAACCCAGCGAATGACCTATGCCAATGCCGGCCATAACTTTCCTTTCCTGTTTTCCACCAGACAGGAACCCCGGCAGTTGGAAGAGGGAGGTATTGTCCTTGGCGTCATGGAGACATTCCCCTTTAAAGAGCAGCAGATCGCTCTTGAGCCCGGGGATATCTTTGTCTTGTATTCGGACGGGATCACCGAAGCCATAAACAAACATGAAAAGGAATTCGGGGAATCCGGGCTTATCTCTGTTATTGAAAAGAATATGAACGCTTCCGCCCGGGAATTGACCAATAAAATTATCGAAGCAGTGAAAGAGCACACCGGTGATTGTATCCAATACGATGATATGACACTGGTGATTATAAAAAGGGAAAAATGAAAACAAAAATAGTCCACAGATTACACAGATTAGCACAGATTAAAAAAATTAAGAAAATCAGTGTAAATCTGTGTAATCTGTGGACTAAAAAAAGGGAGGGAACATGTTTATGCGTCTTCTCCAATCAAAAGTAAAGCCCGAAGCAGTGGGAAAACTTGGGGAGTTTTATAAAACAAAGGTAATCCCGGAACTGCAAAAAATCAAAGGATGTATGTTCGCCAGTCTGATCCAGGATAGGACCCAGCCTGGAACCGGGTTTTCAATGACCCTGTGGCAAACAAAGGAAGATGCCGAAGCATATGAAAAGAGCGGGATTTTTAAAAATTTTATGAAAGAGTTGGAACCTTACCTTTCGGAATCTTCAGAATGGAAAATACAGTTAACCCAAGACCTGGAATTAACATATGCCCCTGTGCATGAGGAACCAATAATAAAGTCCTATACAGCAAAAGCACAAAAACACATGAAAACTGCGGTCCAGCCGGAAATCACCCGCATGTGCACCCGGATCGTGTCCCCTAAGGTCCAAAAAGGAAAAATCAAAGAATTCATTGAAATCTATAAACGGGAGATCATCCCTGCATTACAGGCTACTGATGGCTGTTTGCATGCTTATCTGATGGAAAACTTACAGGAAAAGGAACAAGAGGAAGTGATTTCTATCACCATCTGGGAAAGCAAGGAAAAAGCAGAACAATATGAGAAAAGCGGTGAATTCAATCAATTAGTAGAAAAAGTAAAACATACCTTTACTAAATTATCTCAATGGCAAATGTCCCTGGAAAAAGAACAAGGGAAACAGGCCAAAACCAGCGATGACATGTCGGTCTCACATTATACCATGGTGGCTGGAAAACATTTTAAATAAGGATAAAAAATGATCGGGCAAACAGTTTCTCATTATAAAATTTTAGAAAAGCTGGGCGAAGGAGGAATGGGAGTCGTTTATAAAGCAGAGGATACTAAACTCAAACGAGACGTTTCCCTTAAATTTCTTCCCAAAGAGTTAACCCGGGACCAGGGTGCAAAGGAACGTTTCCAGCGCGAAGCTCAGGCAGCAGCCGCATTAAATCATCCAAACATCATAACCATTTATGAAATCGATGAATTTGAAGGCCAAATTTACATTTCAATGGAATATGTGAAAGGCCGGACCCTGAAAGAAAAGATCTGTGAAGGCGGAGTCACCTCGTCCCTGGAAATAATCGAAATCCTCGACATCGCTGCCCAGTTGCTGGAAGGACTGGCAAACGCTCACCAGGCAGGGATCGTCCATCGAGACATCAAACCTCAGAATATCCTTATAGACAATGAAGCAAGGGTAAAAATATTGGATTTCGGCCTGGCAAAGCTCAAAGGGGTCAGTCAATTAACAAAAGAATCTTCCACCCTGGGTACGGCTCACTATATATCGCCGGAACAGGCATTGGCTAAAGATGTGGATCATCGTACCGACATCTGGTCCCTGGGAGTTGTACTTTATGAAATGATAACCGGGCAATTACCTTTCAAAGGGGAATATGAGCAATCCGTATTGTATTCCATAATGAATGAAGAACCTGAACCGCTACCTGCTTTACGAACCGGGGTGCCCATGGAATTGGAACGAATTGTTAACAAATCTCTGGCAAAGGAAACAGGTAACCGTTACCAAAACGCTGGTGATATATTAGCTGATTTGATGTCCCTGGAAAAGAAGATCGAATCCGGTACCGAGGCAGAACACGCTTCCAAAACAAAACCCATTCCTTCAATTGCGGTAATGGCTTTTGCGGATATGAGTCCCGGGAAAGACCAGGAATACTTTTGCGACGGTATGGCAGAGGAAATAATCAACTCATTGACCCATATCAAGAATTTACGCGTGATTGCCAGGACATCCGCTTTCCAGTTCAAGGGCAAAAATGTCGATGCCCGTGAGATCGGTAAAAAACTCGATGTGGAGACACTGCTGGAGGGAAGTGTACGCAAAGCAGGAAACCGGCTGCGTATCACAGCGCAGTTGATTAAAGTGGATGACGGTTCCCATATATGGTCTGAAAGGTATGACCGGGAGATGGAAGACGTCTTTGACATTCAAGATGAAATATCACTGGCAATTGTAGAAGAATTGAAAATCACGCTCCTGGGGCATGAAAAAGCCCGCATCTTAAAAAGCAGTACAAAGAATATCGAAGCGTATAATCTTTATCTAAAAGGCCGTTTTTATGCTGAGATGCTTACACCGGAAGGTTTTAAGAGAGCAATCGAATGCTTTGAAAAGGCATTGGAGAAAGACAGGAACTATGCGCAGGCTTATGTGGGGCTGGGGTTAACCCTGCGCGCTATTACATTTTTCGGAAATATATCGCCGCGTGAGTGTTTGCCAAAATTACGGAAATATGCAGAAAAGGCCCTGGAGATTAATAAAAACAGTGGTGAGGCCTATCATTTGCTGGCTTTATACCACATGAACTACCAATGGAACTGCATTGATGCGGAAGAAAAAATAAAAAAAGCTTTAAAGCTGAGCCCTAACTCCTATGGGGTTCACCTCACCCACTCTTTTATCTTAACACAAACCGGGAGACATGACGAAGCAGTTGCTGCGGCAAAACGCGCCCGGGAACTGGACCCAATTTCAGGTTATGTCAACTATTATGTTGGGCAAGCCTTATTTTTTGCCAGTCGATTCGATGAGTCTATCGCAGATTTAAAGGTATCCATAGAAATGAATCCAAATTATTGGCCGTTACATTATGTGCTTGGCTGTAATTACTGGGTAAAATCAATGGTGGAGGATGCCTTTTTAGAGTATGAAAAAGCTTACACCATATCCAGTGGAGTTCCATGGATAACAGTATTTTTCGCCGCGGCACTATATCGCACCGGGGAGAAGGATAGGGCAATGGGGTTGATAGAAACCCTTGTAGAGAGGTCGGAACATGAATATATACCTCCGATGTGTTTTTACGGTATTTATAGAGAAATCGGTGAGTTGGATAAAGCGTATCCCTGGCTGGAAAAAGCATTTGAAGAACATGATAATTTTATCCGTTATTTTATTGTACTTCCGGTTGAGATGCTTCCCCAAGACCCCCGGCTAATAAAAATGTTTAAGGAAAAGGGTTTGAAAAAATGATAGGACAAACGATTTCTCATTATAAAATTTTAGAAAAGCTGGGCGAAGGTGGAATGGGAGTTGTCTATAAGGCAGAGGATACCAAACTGAAACGCACTGTTGCCCTTAAATTCCTGCCGCCGGAGCTTATGCGGGATTCAGAGGCAAAAGAGAGATTTTTACATGAAGCACAGGCAGCCGCTGCATTGGAACATCAACACATCTGCAATATTTACGAAATCGATGAAAGCGAAGACCAAATTTTTATTGTTATGAGCTGTTTTGAAGGACAAACTCTCAAAGAAAAGATCGACACCGGACCATTAAAGATAGATGAAGCCTTAAAAATTGCTGCCCAGGCGGCAGAGGGTTTGCAGGCGGCACATGAAAAAGGAATTGTTCACCGCGACATAAAAAGTGCCAATATCATGATCAATGAGAAAGGCCAGGTGAAGATCATGGATTTCGGCCTGGCAAAACTAAAAGGTCAAACCAAAATCACAAAAGAAGGAACCACACTTGGTACAGCGTCCTACATGTCCCCGGAACAAGCGCAGGGGGTAGATGTGGACCACAGGACCGATATCTGGGCCTTAGCCGTCGTCCTTTATGAAATGATCGCAGGGCAATTACCCTTCAAAGGAGAGTATGAACCGGCAGTGATTTATTCCATCATGAATGAAGAACCCGAACCGCTAACTGCGATACGAACCGGGGTACCCATGGAATTGGAACGGATTATTAATAAAGCACTGTCAAAAGACCCTTCGAAACGTTATCAACATGCGGATGATATAATGGTGGACCTTAGAGCACTCCTACCCTTATCTAGTCCGTTAAAATCAAAAGTTACATCTAAAGTAAAACCACAAAGGAAGTGGGTGACCATTACAGCAGCCATTATTTTTCTCCTTTTAGCTGCCGGTGTAGGATTTCTTTTAAAAAAACAAACTCAAGAACCTGTTCACGATAAAACTACAGGTGAAATAAAAACTGCCCAAAGAAAAAAGATTGTGGTCTTGCCCTTTGAAAACCTGGGACCTCCTGAAGATAAGTATTTTGCAGACGGAATCACCGAAGAGATAACCAGCCGGCTGGCAGCCGTCAGTGGCCTCGGTGTGATCTCTCGCACCAGCGCAGTCCAATACAACAGGAAAGGCAAGACCATGACGCAAATCGGTGAAGACCTTGGAGTCGACTATGTACTGGAAGGCACTGTACGATGGGACCGGGGTAGGGGTGAGAAAAGCCGGGTGCGTGTGACACCGCAGCTTATCCGCGTCTCTGATGACACTCATTTATGGTCTGAAAGATACGACCGGGTCATCCAAGATATCTTTTTGGTACAGTCTGAGATCGCCAAACATGTCATCCACCACTTAGACATCACGCTGCTGGAAACTGAGATGAGAACACTGAATGCCAGGCCAACAAAGAATATTGAAGCCTACAATGCCTACTTACGGGGAATCGAGTATGTGAGAAGCCCGGATTATGAAAAGGAATCCTGGCAAATTGCAGTATTTATGTTCAAACGGGCTGTAGAACTGGACCCTAATTTTACCCTGGCCTATGCAGAACTCTCAATTGCTCACTCAGGAATTTACCATATGGGATATGATCGCACAAAGGAACGCATTTCAAAGGCAAAGGCTGCTGTAGACCGGGCACTTCAATTTCAGCCTGAACTGCCCGAAGTACATTTGGCACTGGGGCATTATTACTATAGGTGTCATAATGCATACCAACAGGCTCTGGAAGAATTCTCTATTGCCCGGAATGGACTTCCTAATGAGACAAGTATATTGGAAGCTGTTGCATATATTAAAAGGCGCCAGGGACGTTTCCACGAAGCCATTAATAATTTTAAATCTGCCATCGAATTGAGCCCGCAGAATGCTGGAGTTACTTTTGAACTTGGCCTTACCAAATCTCTTTTGAGAAAGTATTCACAAGCGGAATTATACCTGGACCGCTCCATATCCCAGACCCCGGATCAGATTTTTGCATATATATATAAAGCCTCCAATTACTGGTCCTGGAGGGGAGATTTAAGAAAGGCACGAGATACCCTTGAGAGAATGCCTCAAAAAAACGAAGCCTACTCGATATATTTCTGGTATTTACAGGAAATCTTTGAAAGAAATTACCCGGCAGCACTGGCCCGGCTCTCGTCCTTATCGTTTGATGTGATGAAATTGCAAGAGTTTTTTCTTCCAAAATCTCAATTAGCCGGTTTTATTCATCAATACATGAAAAAACCGGAGTTAGCACGTACTTCTTTTGAATCAGCCCGCTTTTTACTTGAGAAAGAAATGAAAAAACTGCCGGATGATCCCCGTATTCGTAGTTCACTGGGTATTGTCTATGCTGCTCTCGGGCGGAAAGAGGATGCCATAAGGGAGGGAAATCACGCGGTAGAACTCTACCCGGTATCCAAAGATGCAGTGGTGGGACCACACCGTGTCGAGGATTTAGCACATATATATGTAATTTTGGGAGCGTACGATACTGCCATAAATAAACTCGACTATCTCCTCTCTATTCCTTACTGGGTCTCAGTCTCATACCTGCAATTGGACCCAAAGTGGGACCCGTTACGCCAGCATCCGAAATTTCAACGGCTGCTGGAAAAATATTCGCAAGATAAAGAAGAAAAAAAGGATAACAAGTGATTGAAAAAACGGGCCTGTTAGGAATTGTTACAGCATGGCCCGATACAAATCGGCCATCCATTCCCCATCATGTTCAGGATTAGGAATTACTCTCCGGCTTTTGGGGTCTATTACAAAATCCAGGGCCTCCAGGAGTAAATAACCAATCAAGGGCGGTGTGTTATCATCATTTTCCAGGATTTCCATCTCAAAAGAACGGCCCTTAAGTTCAACCTCCGCTCCCCTGAATAACCTTCGTTTGACATCCCCGTTAGCCGTTTTGATTTTTACAATCTTATGAAACTTCAGTCCGAGATTTTCTATATCTTTTCTCCCAATGCAAACATACGTGGCCCCGGTATCCACAATAGCTTCCAATTCAACCTTCCGGATCGAACTCTCAGGTATGATTTTTTCACTTGCTTTCACCGTATCCACGTAATTAAGGATTTTAAGTTTCTCAACTGGTCTGCCCATTTTTACTCCTCCACATAATAATAAAGCCATTTCTTCAAGTTGTCAACTACTTAAGGGAAAGAAAAGTTGCCAGTCGATCATGAAAAAATAGTTCTTTTTTATTGCAATAAAACCCTCTTTTTATTAATATTCTGTAAAAACGGGCAAAAAAAACAACGTTTTTTCCGGCTGGTACTTTTTAAATGTCATGAACGACTCCTATAGGGTGTGGACGCCGTCCACCTTTTGGTATAAATACGTTGGAGATTGAAAAATTTGCCTGTCCTCTAAATTCCATGATTGTCTCTAATAGCTCATCCTGGTAGTCATGAAGGGGACTTTGTAAGCATGAAAGTGGGAAAAGCCTCATGGGAAGGTGCTTCTATGACTGTGGGAAGATGGTTCCAGGGCCGTAGGAAAGGGTATCTAGCCCGTAGGAAGATACTTCCCGGGCCGTAGGAAGGGGTACCTGGGCCGTAGGAAGATAGTTCCCAGGCTGTAGGAACGGGTACCCGGGCCGTAGGAAGACACTTCCGGGGCCGTAGGAAGATAGTCCCAGGCCCGTAGGAAAAGGGAGCTTGTTGGTACGAAATTAGTAAAATCACATAAGAAATGTGCCAAAATCCCACACGAAAATAGTCAAAATTCCGTAGGAAGATGGTCAAATTGCGTACGAAAGCTTTCATAACACCGTAGGAAAGTAGGCAAACTTCCGTAGAAAGGAGTCAAACCTCTGTAAGAAGGGGGCAAACCCTTGAATGAAGGTGGTAAAAATTGCGTGTGCAAGTAGTAAAAATTGCGTAGGAGAGAAAATAAAAAGGGGACAATCAAGATAAACCGCCAGGTAATGACAGTGATGTCGACTTTTTGAAAGTGTATCTACGGCTAAGGTCTGGGAATGGTTAAGATGAATTCGTTAGCGGTTTCCTGGAGTAGGACTTCTTTTTGGGAATGAGAGCGAACCAGGGTGATAATACGCCGAACACCGCTGCCAAGGTCTGTTACCATTCCCATTTTATACAGTAAATTATATATAGTAGGATTCCTCAGGATATGAGAACCCCCGATAATCATATCATATGAAATCATTCATTTTTTGTCAACACCTGTGAATTTGAAAAATAAGGAAAAAAATCGTTCCTTTTTATTGCAATGTAACTCTCTTTTTGGTATAAATACGCTGGAGATTGGGTGAAATGCAAATACAATGGAGTTGAATAATGATTAAAAAGACCGACTCTCACCACAAAATTTTTGAAAAACTCGGTGAAGGTGGTATGGGGAGTGCGTAAAAAGCACAGCACATGGCGCATGGCAAAGGGGGTATTAAATGATTGGGCAAACGATTTCTCATTATAAAATTTTAGAAAAGTTAGGCGAAGGTGGCATGGGCGTTGTTTATAAGGCAGAAGATACAAAACTAAAACGCACCGTTGCCCTTAAGTTCCTCCCCCCTCAGTTAACCAGGAACCCGCAAGCGAAGGAGAGATTTTTACATGAAGCCCAAGCGGCAGCGGCATTGGAACATCCATACATCTGCAATGTTTACGAAATCGATGAAAGCGAAAACCAAATTTTTATTGTTATGAGCTGTTTTGACGGGCAAACTCTCAAAGAAAAGATCGATGCCGGACCATTAAAGATAGACGAAGCCCTTAAAATTGCTGTCCAGGCAGCAGAAGGTTTGCAGGCGGCACATGAAAAGGGGATCGTTCACAGGGATATCAAAAGTGCCAATATCATGGTTACAGAAAAAGGGCAGACAAAGATCATGGACTTCGGCCTGGCAAAACTAAAAGGTCAAACCAGGCTTACAAAAGCAGGAATCAGGCTGGGTTCTATTACCTATATGTCCCCGGAACAAACCCAGGCGGAAGATGTCGATTGCAGGAGCGACATCTGGTCTTTAGGAGTCGTTCTTTATGAAATGATCACAGGTCAAATGCCCTTCAAAGGAGAGCATGAACCGGCAGTGCTTTATTCCATCATGAATGAAGAACCCGAACCGCTCACTGCTTTACGAACCGGCGTACCCATGGAATTGGAACGGATTATTAATAAAGCGCTGTCTAAAGACCCATCGGAACGGTACCAGCATGCGGATGACCTGGTGGTGGATTTGAGGAAATTAAAAAATGATATTAAACCTGATGCCGCTATCTCAAAGAGAAAAAGAAAACCTGGCTTCAAAACAAAAGTCTCTCGAAAATCCAAAGTTATAGGGGGTTTTATTCTGGTTGCTATTTTTATGGTTGGTGCTTTTTTTATATTCAAAGGAACCCAAAAAAAGGAATCCTTTTTAGAAGAAGGTACTACCAAGAAAAAAATTGCCGTCCTTCCTTTTGCAGATATGAGTCCACAAAAAGATCAGGAATATTTTTGTGATGGTATTTCTGAAGAATTAATAAATAGATTAGCAAAAATATCAGGGTTCCAGGTAATTGCCCGAACCTCCGCCTTCTCTTTTAAAGGGAAAAATCTTGATATACCTACAATAGGAAAAAGGCTCAAAGTAGATATCGTAGTGGAGGGCAGTGTACGTAAACTAGGGGATAAACTTCGCATTACTGTCCAGCTTGTTAAAGTGTCTGACGGTTGCAATTTGTGGTCTGAAAAATATAATCGCAAAATAAAGGATATATTTATTATCCAGGATGAAATCTCTCTGTCTATTGTGGAAAAGCTCAAAATCAGATTATTAAAAGGAGAAGGTGCAAAACTCAAGGTCAAATACACAGATAATATAAAGGCATATAACCTATATCTGCGTGGCATCGACTATAGCAATCGAGGTTTCGAAGAGGAAGAAATGAGGATTGCCCTGCAGATGTTTGAAAAAGCGGTAGAATTGGACCCCAATTTTGCTATGGCGTACGTTAGGCTATCAGGTGAATTATTAAGATTGTATTGGCATAACTACGATAGAACCGACATGTGTTTAGCCAAAGCCAAGGATGTAGTGGATAAGGTGTTTAAACTCAGTCCTGATTTGCCCGAAGCTCAACAGGCTTTAGGGTTGTATTACTACTATGCCCACTTGGATTATGACCATGCCTTAGAACATTTCAATAAAGCCCAAATTAGTCTGAAAAACAGCCCTGATTTACTATTGTATATTTTTGCTGTCCAAAGACGAATGGGGAAATTCGATCAGGCAGTAGACAATTCAAGGAAATGTTTTGAACTTGACCCCTACAATTCTTTTTTAGTTCATGAAGTGGGAAATACTTACCTCTACGCACGTAATTATCGGGAGGCCGAATATTATTACAACCAGGCCATCTCTCTTTCTCCTGATCAGCCTATTCCCTATGGCCGGAAAATGCTTCTATACTTGCTGTGGCAAGGCAGCACCGAAAAGATGCTCAAAGTTTTGGAAGATGCGCCAAATAAAGTACGCTCATCAGAAGAACCACGATTTATATTACCATTGATCAAACTCCATGTGATTAATGGCAACTATCAAAGAGCTTTGAACCAACTTTCTTTGTTATCATCCGATACTATTAGCTATCATCATCAGTTTATACCCAAAACTTTACTATATGCAGAGGTCTATGGACTAATGAATCAATTAGAACTGGAACAGAAACATTATAACTCTGCCCGGATAATCCTGGAAAAAAAGGTAAGAGGATATCCTGATGATGCAAGGATACATAGTTCGCTTGGAATAGCATATGCCGGATTAGGCCGTAAAGAAGATGCGATTCGGGAAGGGAAGTTGGCTTTAGAATTGCTCCCCATAACCAAAGATTTTTTAAGAGGCCCCTTTTATCTCAAGGACTTAGCTCGCATATATATGATGGTTGGTGAATATGATTTGGCCATTGATCAGCTTGAATTTCTCCTATCGATCCCCTGCTTAACATCAGTACCACTCCTTTTTATTGACCTTGCCTGGGATCCTTTGCACAACCATTCAAGGTTTAAAGGTTTGCTCAAAAAGTATTCAAAAGAGGAAAAATGATAAAAAAGGGGCCAGGCGAAAAAAGCATTTTAGTACTATAATACCATCATGAAAAGAGAAAAAAAAGTAACTGCATCTGAGACAATAATGAAGAAAAAACGGGAAGAGATGAAAAAGGAATTTTTGGCATTAACACCGCTTCAACGCATCCGTAGGATGAATGCTGTTTTTAATGACATCATTGCATTGAAAGCCAAAACAAAAGGAGTGCCGGAGTATGAAATCTATCGAAGCTATCTTAAATCTCGTAAGTGAAATTGTCAAAGAACTCCGCAAATCCTGTACGGTTGACATTGCTCTTGGGGGTGGATATGCGGTAATTTCCCATAACATCTTTCTTTGCCTATCACCTTTTTAAGAGATAAAAAATGATTGGGCAAACAGTTTCTCATTACAGGATTTTGGAGAAGTTGGGCGAAGGTGGCATGGGCGTTGTTTATAAGGCAGAAGATACAAAGCTTAGACGCACTGTTGCTCTTAAGTTCCTGCCGCCGGAGCTTATGCGGGATTCAGAGGCAAAGGAGAGATTTTTACATGAAGCACAAGCAGCAGCGGCATTGGAACATCCACACATCTGCAATATTTACGAAATCGATGAAAGCGAAGACCAAATTTTTATTGTCATGAGCTGTTTTGACGGGCAAACGCTCAAAGAAAAGATCGACTCCGGACCATTAAAGATCGATGATGCCTTAAAAATTGCTGTCCAGGCAGCAGAAGGTTTGCAGGCGGCACATGAAAAGGGAATCGTTCACCGCGACATAAAAAGTGCCAATATCATGGTGACAGTGAAGGGGCAAACAAAGATCATGGACTTCGGCCTGGCAAAACTAAAAGGTCAAACCAAACTCACAAAACAAGGAACAACCCTGGGAACCGCAGCCTACATGTCCCCGGAACAGGCGCAGGGAGTAGATGTTGACCACAGGACCGACATCTGGTCTTTAGGCGTCGTCCTTTATGAAATGATCGCAGGGCAATTGCCCTTCAGAGGCGAGTATGAACAGGCAGTAGTTTATTCCATCATGAATGAAGAACCCGAATCGCTCACTGCTTTACGAACCGGGGTGCCCATGGAATTGGAACGAATTGTAAATAAAACCCTGGCAAAAGACCCATTAGAACGGTATCAACACGCGGATGACCTGGTGGTGGATTTAAGGCATTTAAAAAAGGATACAAAACCCGGTATCAGTGTACCCGGGAAAACCATTAAAACTGAGACACCAAAAAAGCAAAAGATGGGATTGGTTATTGGCGCTGTTGCAGTTATCCTGGTTCTTCTTCTGGGGTTCTGGTTTCTTTCAAAAAAGCAATCCCAACCACCTCCCGTAGTACCGGAAGACCTGAAGTCAATTGCCGTCCTGCCTTTTGTGAATATGAGTGCCGATAAGAACCAGGAATATTTTTGTGACGGGATGACCGAAGACATCATCACTAAACTTTCACAGGTAACCGATCTCAAAGTGATATCCCGCACATCCGTTATGTTATACAAAGACAGGAAAAAAAGAATCCGGGACATAGGCGAAGAGTTGAATGTTGCCGTTATTCTTGAAGGCAGTGTCCGCAAGGGAGGGGGTCGGTTGCGTATCACAGCCCAGCTTATTAATGCCAAAACAGAAGCTCACATCTGGGCCGATGCGTTTGACCGTGATATAGATATAAAAGATGTTTTTAATGTACAAAGCGAGGTGGCATTGGAAATTGTAAATGCTCTGCAGGCGAAACTCTCTCCCCGAGAGAGAGAAAAGCTCAAGAAAAAACCCACAGAGAATTTAAAAGCATATGATTATTACCTCATGGGTCGTAATTATTACTTACGTTTTCGCAAACAAGATAACGAACACGCCATTGAACTTTATAAAAAAGCCCTGGAACTTGACCCCGGCTATGCCCGGGCTTATGCCGGGTTAGGGGAAGTTTACGCTCAAAGGGTATTAAGGTATGGATTTCCTCCTAAATGGCTGGAAAAAGCCGTTGAACTCAGTAAAAAAGCAATTTCTATTAACCCGGATTGCGCGGAAGCCTACAAATCGCTGGGACTTGTTTATATAGTAAAAGGATGGTTAAAAAAAGCCATAAAAGCAACGCGAAAATCCTTTAAACTCAATCCCGACCCCGCCCTGGCCCTTCCCAACCTTGTGATTCTATTATGTTTCACCGGGGAGTTTGAAGAAGCAATGACATTGGCAAAGAACGGCTTATCCACTGCTCCCACAGACCCATGGTGTTATCATTGTATAGGACTGGTATATAGAGGTCTGGGGATTTATGCCAAAGCAGTGGAGTGGTCCAACAAAGCCCTGGAACTCCAACCAAGTCTGTCTGATGCAAACCTAAATTTGATTCATTGCTATTTAGCACTTGGAAGGTATCAGCAGGCCCTGGAGCAGAGCCGGAAATTCCTTTCAGCCGCTCCCGGAAGATATACAGCTCTTTTTAATGCAGGATATGCCGCGTTATTTTCCAACAAATTTGAGCCGGCAAAACAATATTTGCAAAGAACCATTGAACTCTATTCAACGAGAAATATGTTTTTCTTGTGCAATACCACCTTACTGGGTTATATTTATTGGAAAAGAGGAGAGAAAGCCGAAGCGCGGAAGCTGTTCGATCAAAGTCTCAATTTCGACCGGAAGGCATTGGAACAAGGGGTTGAACATTTGGGAATTCCCCATGATATTGCCACCATCCATGCTATCCGGGGAGACAAAGAAGAAGCGCTAAAATGGTTACAAAAAGTTTTCGATATCGGCTGGATTGAGTTCCCGGGCTTTTTAACAGATTCACTGTGGGCAAACCTTCGCAGTGATAAAAGATTCAAAAACATGATTGCAGAGGCCAACGCAAAGGCTTACAAAATACGAAAGAGAATAGAAAAAAATGATCGGTAAAATTATTTCTCATTACAAAATTTTAGAAAAGTTAGGCGAAGGTGGCATGGGAGGGAAGGAGGGGAAAAAAGATTCTTGCTTCAGAAATCTTTGGTTTCATCATAGAAAATAACGTAACATCTAACCGTGACCCCATCTATTGAAAGCACCTCATCCTTCATACCCAATTCCCGGTAAATGTTGGAAACAAAAACCAGGTAAACACATTCATTTAAACAAAGGCTTTTGGCGTAATAAGCCACTTGTTTTTTTCCCTTTTCAAAACGGGCCTGGTCCCGGTATATTTTAAATTCAATAACAGTTTCCTTCCCTTCAATATTCACAATTAAATCGCTTCGACCCTGACCGGTATTGGGTTCCTGGTAACTTTTCCCCTCTACCGCCAGGAGTAACGTTTGCATAAAGGTTTCAAAACTGTAAACCAGGGCGGCTTCCTTGATGTCTCTCCATCGGCCTTTCTTATCTTTCTCACGAAAACAACGAAATCCACGACGTTTTACATAGGTGCGATAGCCTTCCACCAGTTTATCAAAGTCCAGCCGTTCCTTTTCCATGAAAAATCCCCCCAGGTTGATTTCCCGCATCTGCTCTTTGGACTCGCCGTTCCTGAAAGGATAGAAGGCATCATATACCGCTTTTTTGTAAAGGGGGACCCAGAACTCCACGAAACCTTCCTCGCCTTTGCGGATTAACCCATGGGAATGAAGAAATTTTACCTGTTCATCGTTAATCTTGTATTTCAACTTGTCTTCCGTAAACAAGAGCATTTCCACAAAAGACCGGTGCTGTTTGGCTTTATTGATGATATTGGAGATATTTTTATCTATGGCTTCAGTTAGGTACCAATCCTCAATCTCCAGGTAGTGGTCATAGTTCAGCACTTCTTCCCGGGGATAGCGACTCACCAACTGGTAAGCAAAGCCGTTGACCAGCCCGGGCTGGTTGGCGGTAATCGCCGCTATTTTTTCTTTTACTTTGCGGTCAAACTGTTGGCCGGTCTCTTCTTCATGCATGTGCAGCAGTTCAAAGGTCTCTTCATCGGTGAAATACGGTATTTCCAGGTTATCGGCAATGTTAAAAGGACTGGCATGATCCTGGACCACGCCCACGATGTTGGCTACCCCCACCAGGATGACGGATTTTAAACTGTGCTCCTGCCGGAAACTGTAAAGATTGCGGATGGTATGAAGAAACTGGCCAAAAATTTCTTCATTCAAACCTTCAATTTCGTCGATGATTAAAACGATTTTCCTATCTTTTATTCGTTTGAGTTCTTTATAGAACAAGGCAAAAATTCGTGAATTGAATCGGATATCCAGGTGGTCCTCGAATTCACCGGCCAGGAATTCCAGGAAATCTTTTTCCGTCACACTTTTAAAATTCTCCAGGTTGATATGAAATACCTCGAACCCCATAGATTCCAGTTTTTGGGCCAACGATATGAAATAAGTGGTTTTACCGGTTTGGCGGGGCGCCCAAATGGTGAAATACCGGTCGTCGGTTACCAGTTGGAGCCCTTTGGGGATTAAGTATTCCCGTTTCAAGGTATAATGTTTGGCAGGTATATTATGGCCTGATGTATTAAAATAGCGTTTGGCTTTTTTTATCATATCCAAAGTATAGTATAAATCGACCTATTTTTCAATGTTTTTCAAGTCCTGTCCTGCTGACATTTTTGGTCACCTAATTCTAAAATCTTAAAAACGTTAAAAACGGGTAAAAACGGGGACAAAAAACGGGACAGTCAAAAAAAATGCATTGATGGCTGCAACGTTTCGAGCACAGGATAGATATTGAAGTATATTTTTTCACCTGTCTGATCAGCGACAAAAAAGCCACTATTATTTTATTATTTAATATTTCGGAACAATATTTATTGTTACATACTTTCTTTTCAAATTTCCATTCTTATCTTTTTCTACAAAAACAAAGCGATACTCACCAAGAAACCCAGGGCTTGGTATCCAGCAAAATTTGGCGGACGTTGCATCAATAGTTGATCCTATAGGTAAGGGTAGTAGTTTGCTTCCTACTACTATATAGCCTGTTATATCAGCTTCTTCATTCGCTAGCTTAATCTCTAATCTCTCAAGTTCCTTTAGTTCTATCCTTGAGATTCCCTTATCATCAGGACTTATTCTTATGGGTTCAATATTCTCTCTGAATCCTCGTTTAATTCGTATTGATGCTGAGTCGTCTATGGGAAGTTCTGCAATTCGATTAATATTGTAGTTGATAGTCTGTAATCTTGCTTTCTGCTTATTTTCCGCTCCTGTATTTTGGATGGAAAAATACCTGCTTCCTATACCATCAGTATTACCTCCACTATCTGTAGCTGTCCAGTGGATAGTATGAACACCGTCAGCATAAACCGTGGTGTCCAGGTAAAAATAACCCACTGCCCCATTACTGTTGTTGTAATCGGGAAATAAAGTGGCAATATCAGGCCTGTAAATATTATAGGTAGGATGACCAATATTAACGCTGTCAACCCACACATTGATTGTTGAACCATCTGTAGGAATACTGTTTGGCTGTGGTGTTAATACCCATCCCCAGTTTATAAAACTGCTGCCTGTGGC
>WVZO01000468.1:0-162 GCA_011772425.1 Candidatus Aminicenantota bacterium | reverse complement strand
ATCTATTGCTCCAAAAGGTTTTACTGCATTTGCATTATCACAGATGATGGTTTTGCTTCCTAATGTTGTTGTTTTGCCAACAGCATCAGTGGCAATCGCATAAAGCACAAATGTACCGTTACCACCGTTGGGTAAGAAGTTTGTAAGCATCATGTATCCCCA
>WVZO01000293.1 GCA_011772425.1 Candidatus Aminicenantota bacterium | reverse complement strand
CACAGGGATTTTTTGCCGTCTCTGCCGGCCCTGCCAATCTCCTGGCTGTAATTTTCCAGGGTTTTGGGTAAATTGTAGTGAATGATCCTCCGGATATCCACCTTATCGATTCCCATGCCAAACGCAATCGTTGCCACCACCACCGGCATTTTGCCCTCCATAAAATCATCCTGTATGGCTTCCCGTTCTTCAGATTTCATGCCGGCATGGTATGCCGCAGCGGTGATCTCATTTGCATTGAGCATATCCGCCACTTCTTCGGCGGTTTTTTGCTGGGTTACATATACAATGGTGCTTGTTCCGGGATGTTTTGACAACCGGTTAAATAATGCATCATCTTTCTGGTCCCGGGGACAGGGTGACACTTGCAAATAAAGATTGCTCCTGTAGAAACCGGTCACAATCACATGCTCACGTGGAATATTGAATTTCACACACATATCATCAACCACCCGGGGCGCTGCCGTGGCTGTCAACAGCAGTATCTGGGGGATATTGAATTCATCCCGGTAAACCGGGAGTTTTAAATATTCCGGCCGGAAATTATGGCCCCACTCGGAAATGCAGTGGGCTTCGTCTACTACCATTAAAGAAACCTTCATCTCCTGCAAGTGGTTCCTGAAACGCTCATTTTTAAACCGCTCCACAGAAATCATTAATATTTTTAGCTCCCCGGATGTGGCTTTTTGTATAGTAGAATGGTATTCGGTCCTGGTCATGGTGGAATCCAATTTAGCTGCCGGTATATTTTTTTCTACTAAAAAATCCAGTTGGTCCTTCATCAGGGAGAGCAGTGGAGAGACCACCAGGGTCATATTTCCCAGTATCATGGCCGGTAATTGATAGCATAACGATTTTCCACCGCCGGTGGGGAAAATCGCTGCTGCTGATTTATTATTTTCCAGCAGGTGGGTGACTTCGCGCTGGCCTTTTAAAAAATCATTAAAGCCAAAGTATTTGTGTAATTTGTTCACCAATTCATCAGGCATTTCAATACCTCGATAATGTTAAGTGTTTCTTTTTTTAACAATTTCGTAGTCTTTATTTTATCATAAAAGCCTGATCAGATGAAATAAAAAGGAAAAAATTCCAAATTACAAACAAATTACANNTGAAAAGTTTTTGGGAGTCCAGAACCCTTTTTTCAAAAAGGGTTTTGGCCGCCGGAGGCAAGAAAGCTCTAATAAGTAAAAACGGGACAGTCCAATTTTACCTGGATATCCAGGAATTGATGAAGCTTTATCAAGCCTACCTGGGAAAAAATAAATCCTGGCTTTTTAAGAAAGCGCCGCGCCGCAGTGACCTGCGAGTGTATGAAGCGGTTTTCCATTTTAATCTTTACGCTTACCTGGATGAATTTTTGCGCCCCAGGAAAGGCCGGGTAATTCCCGAATTTCCCACGGGAAACGGCAAAATCGACCTGATTATCCACTACGGGGATAAAACCTACGGTATTGAATTAAAGAGCTTTACCGACCGCGCCGGGTACCTGGAGGCACTGGACAAAGCCGCGCAGTATGGCAAACAGCTTCAACTGGCTGAAATCTACCTGGTAACGTTTGTGGAAGGAATCGATGAGAAAACCCGGGAAACCTATGAAGCTGATTTCCATCATCCCCAAACCCAAGTAAAAGTGAAACCCATTATTCTCCAGACCGGTCCCGTTTAACCTGTAATAAGAAAGGGACAGTTAGAGTTCTACCAGGATTTCAGGATGGACATTTTTAAAGTTTTTAAGTTTTTTCTGTTTTAGTTTTTATGTCCATCCTGTAGATAAAAGTATGGGGAGTAGATCCGCACGGAGGGCATCAGGTTTTTTCAGAGTGCCCGTGCGGTACGAGAGATCGGGTCATGGAAGGCTTGCAATGGCTCCATGAAGGGTTGCAATGGGTCAATGTAGAGTTGCAATGCTCTCATGAAGGGTCGGCATTCTACCTTGTCCTTTAAAACTTAAACAAGCCGCTGTGTGCCCCTCGCCGAAGGCGTCAAAAATATGCCCGTGAGGCACCTCTTTTGTTTGTAATTTGGAATTTGTTATTTGGAATTTCCGGGCAAGCCCAGATCCTTTTGGGTCCCGGCTTGCCCGGCTTGTGCACAAGCAAATTTTCTTCAATCCTGACCCTTTTTCACAGCAGCTCATCATAACGGGGCACCGTCGCCCTGGTTTTCCGGCCTATCTTGCCTGTTCATCTTGCCTGTTCATCTTCTTTTGTCCAATTTTTACCTATCGATTTTTATGCTGATTTTTGCAGTAAGCCATTTTCCCCAATAAAGGACAAGAATTTGCCTGCTCCTTTATACCTTTTGCCATCAATAGATAGGACAATGGTAAACTAACCAATAGTCAGAGAAAAATAAAAGAATAACGAGACTCTCTATTGAAAAAAAATCATTTTTATTTTAAAATGAATTTGTGGATGGGAATGAATTTTATATAAACAGTGAAATGCTTAAGAAAGCAAAGCTCAATATTGCTTCCCAATTAGTGAAATCAGTGGTTAATGGCCCCGGTACCAGGTATGTGATCTGGCTTCAAGGATGTCCATTTAAGTGTCCTGGATGTTTTAACAAAAAGTTTCAACCCTTTTTTAACAAAAACCTTGTTAACATTGAAACATTGGCAAAAAAAATACTCTCTGTTGAAGGAATCGAAGGAGTTACTTACACAGGCGGTGAACCTATGGTTCAGGCAGAGCCTCTTTACTACCTCAGCAGTATCTTAAAAAAGTATAAGCGTACGATTGTGTGTTACACAGGGTTTACCATGGAGGAGCTTGAAAAACACAAAGATCCCTTTACCAGGAAATTAATTTCACTGGTTGACATTTTAATTGACGGCCGATTTCAAGAAGATAAAAAGGCCCACCTGGTGTGGAGAGGCAGTACAAATCAAAAAGTTCATTTCCTCTCAGATGTTTACTCGGATTTTCAACCTTCGGTGCATGAGGAGCATTCTCAGATGGAACTGGTAATTGGAGAGAAAGGGATCACTTATACCGGGACAGTTAAAGAAGAAATTATCAACAGGCTTAATCAATTAATCAACAGGAGGGAAATTGAAAAATAAAATGATATGTCCCTATTGCCTGGAACAAAAAACCATAGCTGTCAGGAAAGATAAAAATAAGAAAAGTTATTATTCATGTTCTGCATGCAATTCAATAATTCCGAGAGAATATGCAGAGAACACTGCGATTCCAAGGGAAGTAGTCAGCGCCGTTGGATTTCGAGGGCATGGCAAGACCATTAACTTTTCTTCCCTGTTTTATAGTGTAGACGAACTTGCGTCTATTTGGCCCGGATTTTATTCTTTTGCCATCGATGAAAAAAGCCTGGAAACATTAAGAAATAACATTAATAAACTAAAAAAAGGGGAATTACCTCCCCCCAGCCCAACAAGCTTTCCCACCCCAACTATCGTCAGGTTTTCAAATATTCCAGGCCTGGGAGACAGGTTTTTTCTCTTCTATGATACTTCAGGAGAAGCCTATACCAATGCAAGCAGACTTATCACAAATGCCCGCTTTGTCAAAAGGAGTCAGGTTGTTATCTTTCTTATCAGTCTGAAAGACCTTGATTATGACGGTTCAAAGATGCATGATCTTCTTTCTGTATATATCCAGGGTTTAACAGAACTGGAAGGAAACCCCAAAGATCAACATTTACTCGTGGTTTTCAGCAAAGGAGATGTGTTGAACCCAATAATGGATGAAAATAGTCGATGGAAGGAAATCTGGCAGTATCTTACCAATGGGGGATTAAAAAGCCTGGAAAATATAAAAATAAAAAAATATATCGCTGGCATGAAGAAAGCTTCTAATATACTAAGGGACTTTACCAGGATAGATTTGAAGGCAACCCAATTTCTAAATTTTGCAAAAAATCGATTCAAAACTGTGGAGTTTTCCATCATATCATCTTTGGGAGCAAATCCTGTTGAAAGTAGACTGCAAGTTGAGATTACTCCCAAGCGCATCTTTGATCCGTTACTCTGGGTAACCTATCAATCATTAAGCTGGTTTAAAAAATTAATCTCTATTTAAGGAGGATATGATTATGAGCGGTTATAAATATTCGCAGGTGGCATTAAAAAGAGAGAAGCAGGAAAAAATGAACCTCATAAACAGCATCCAACGTGCTTTAAGAAAATTAAAGGGGCTGGCAGCAGCCATTGATGATACGCTGAACCAGGCCCGGGAAGGTATAAAACAAACCTTCTCTCAAGAAGTTAATAAAGTCGGTGAATGGATAAATGAAGTGGATTCAATAAACCATAGAGTGACGATGGACATGACCATTGGAACCCTTAAAACAAGACTTTCCCATACCAATTCCGCGGTGAACCGGGGGGAAGCCATTTGGGATACATTGGTCAACAGTTTTACCCAAAAGGCAGATGCCATGGAAAAAAGGCTTATTTCCAAACTCTCACAATTGCAGGGGATGTATTCCGGGTATAAAGAGCCTTTAAAAACCTGGATCCAGCAAAATGTTTTACAAGAAAATGAGCTTATGTTAGAAAAAGCGCAGCAGTTTCTGCAGCATAGACAACTCAAAGAATTAGAGAAACAGGTGGAAATGGCTGAAAAAAAGATCCAGACGGCTGTGGAGGAAGCTCAAAAGTTCGACCAAAAGCATGAAAAAAGACTCTATGTCTTAAAGGCCCTCCGCCAGGTTTGCCTGGAAATGGGATTCGAGGAAATACCTCCTGAATACCAGGAAGAAGGAAATAAAAAAAGTCCCATTATTTATGAGGTAGATACAAGGGATCAAGGGAAAATCAGGTTCTTCCTTTCCCTGGATAAAATAGAAACTCATTCGCAAATCGCTGATAATAAATGTTTGGATGAATTCGATAAAATATCAGAGTATTTGGAACAAGAGTTTGGTGTTCACACCAAATTTAGACCCGAAGACCAAGAGCCGGACCAAAAATTAATCCAAAAAGGAGAAATAGACCTACCCGAAGACAGTTCAATGGAAATGTCCGGTTAAAATTTAAAAGCCCGGAGGTATGAAACATGTCAGTATGGATAAACAATTTAAAAATGGCCCTGGAACACAAAGAAGTCGTGATTGTTCACGGCAATGTGCGGGATAAATACATCGACCTGGAAAAAGAGCTTATTTATGATAATTTCACGGAATTGATCCTGGATATAGCCAACGAACTCCCCTTAACATTTTCCAGGATTACCTTTTATGACCCTGTAAAGGGGGAGTGGGTTACCGGGGCCCTGTCAACCAAACCTCAGCCAGGAGCTCCCCCAAAAGATGAAGATGAATTTGCTGAAACCCAACCACAACAACGGAAAGCCGCGGATCAGAGAAAAGAAACCATGGAACAAAAAATACCGCCTTCCAGGACACTGGCAAAATGGTCCACTGAATTGAGCAGAACCAAAGAAAATGTCCTGGCCACTATTTTTTACCTGGATAAACTGGTTTCATACAAACAAAATTATCAACCGGAAGAACGTGAAATTATTCTTCGTATAGAAAAACTGATTGAAAATATAACCCCTAATAACCGCCTGGTCATGGCTGCCCTCCAGGACAGTATGATACCGGTGGAACTGTACACCAATTCCCCCCGCACACGATTAATACCTATTTCCATGCCGGACAAGGAAGACCGGTTCACTTATCTTAAACACAGGCTGGGACAAGATTACCAACTCTTGGAAATTGTATCCGACCTCACAGACGGATTGTATATTCGAGACCTTGATAACATCATTGAGGAACTTAAGAAAAGCCGTGAAATCGGCTCCAGGGAAATCAGGAGACTCATCAACAAATACCGCATTGGTGAGAAACAGGATTACTGGGGCAGCCTGGACCTCAAAAAACTCCAAAATGCAGAGAAAATATTCGTGGAAACGAAGGGGGTAAAAGGACAGGATGAAGCAGTTAAAAAAGTAATCGGCGTACTGCAATTGGCACGGGCAGGTCTTACAGGTATGGCATCCGGAACATTTTCCAAACCAAAAGGGGTTTTGTTTTTTGCCGGCCCCACCGGGGTAGGTAAAACATTCCTGGCTAAAAAACTTGCCGATTTTCTCTTTGGTTCCGAAGAAGCCTTTATCCGGTTTGATATGAGTGAATTTAAGGAGGAACACACGGTTTCCAAACTCATCGGTTCACCACCCGGGTATGTGGGGTATGAAAAAGGAGGTTTACTCACCAATGGCGTACGGGAAAAACCATTCTCGGTTATCCTGTTTGATGAAATCGAGAAAGCCCATCCCAAAATTATGGATATCTTTCTACAAATCCTCGATGAGGGCAGGTTAACCGACAGCAGGGGGCAAACGGTTTTTTTAACTGAAACCGTGATTATTTTTACCTCCAATATCGGTACACGAACCACTGACAGCCTTGGACGGGAAACAACCGAGAGGCGTGATTTAGATGTGATACTGGCTGAAAAGGTAAGCGAAGAGGAAAAAAGAAAAAAAATACAGCAGCACTTTACCAAAGCTGTGGAAGATTTTTTTATGTTTGAGATATCGCGGCCGGAACTTTTAAATCGAATCGGTAACAATATTGTACCCTTTAATTATATCGATACGGCAGAAAGACAAAAGGAGATCATTCGCTCCCATTTGGATCGAATAAAAGAGGAATTTACAGACCGGTTTAAATCCCGTGGATATCAAGTGGAATTTTCAGATTCCACTGTTGAATATCTTGTACAGCGGTATGGCAAAAACATTGGCACCTTTGGCGGCAGGGCCATCACCAATGCCATCGAAGATGATTTAATGAAAACAATTTCCATACCTGTCTTAAGAGCAGAGTACAATAATTTGCAGAACGTTACCTTCAAAATGAAAGCAGAAAACAATAAGATAATCGTGGAAGATTAACTATGAACCGGTTTGAAATGGATAAAAAAGAGAAAATAAGTAAGAAAGCCCCGGGTAAGACAGCGGATCCTGTGGAAATAGATTCTCATATCAAGGCATTGCAAGATAAAGATCCGAATATCCAATGGCAAGCAGCAGAGAATTTAGGAAAAATTGGAGACCCCAGGGCGGTGGAACCTCTCATTAATGTACTGAAAACGGGTCTTTTTTCAACCAGGAAAAAAGCAGCACAGGCGTTGGCAAAAATTGGTAAACCAGCATTAATACCTCTCATCGACGCTCTTAATAGTGAGGTTTCCGATACCCGGGAACATGCGGCAATGGCATTGGGTTATATGGGGGATACCAAAACCGTGGAACTTCTCATCGGCGCATTGAGGGATGATTATTCATCTGTCCGGGTACAGGCGGCAGAGGCTTTAGGGAAAATTAGAGATGCCAAAGCTGTGAAACCTTTAATCAATGCGCTGAAGGATGATGAAATCGCAGCAAGGGAAGCAGCAGCAAAAGCGTTGATAAAACTAGGAAAGCCGGCAGTAAATTCGCTTATGAATGCATTAAAGAACCGGGATGCGCTGGTCCGGCTGCGAGTAATCGATATTTTAGGTAAAATAGGAGGTGCAAAGACAGTAGAACTCATTATTTCTGCATTAAAAGATTGTGATAGCAATGTCCGCTGGAAAGCAGTGGATACGTTATGTAGGATAGGAGATACCAGGGCAGTAGAACCTCTTATCGATACACTAAAAGATTCGAATAATTATGTCCGATGGTGTGCAGCGGAAGCGTTGGGTGAGTTAGGAGATGTCAGGGCAGCAGCGCCTCTTATCAATGCTCTGAGGGATGAGTATGTACGAAAACGTGCAAAGGAAGCTTTAGATAAGATAGCCGATGGAAGAGCCGTGGACCCGCTTATCAAAGCACTAAAAAATAATGATTACTATATCCAATTGACAGCAGCAAAGACTTTAGAGAAATTTGGGTGGAAGCCTGCAAATGATATTGAATTAGCAGTTTATCTTATTGTAAAGGAGGATTGGGAGAAATTGCCTTTTATAGGAAAACCAGCAGTGGCACCTCTTATCAATGCACTGAAGGATGGGGATTATTTGGTAAGAAGGAATGCAGCAGAGGCTTTAGGTAAGATAGGAGATGCCGAAGCAGTAGAACTTCTTATCAATGCACTGAAGGATGAGGATTATTTTGTTAGAAGCAATGCAGCAGGGGCTTTAGGTAAGATAGGAGATGCCAGAGCAGTTGAGCATCTTGTTACCTTCTATGTTTGGAGGTTGAAGTCTTATGATGATAGAGAAAAAACAAAAAAAGAAGCAAAAGAGGTATTAGAAAAAATCCGCAGCAAAATTCCGATTGAAAATCGTAATTTCTTATGTAATAAATGCTATTGCCGCGCGGAAAGATATGAGGCAATAATTCCAACAGTGATAAATTTTAATTATTACGCCTGCCGAAACTGTCACAGCAATTTCCATTTGATACAAGGGATAGAAAAAATAATCTTATTATTTGATCACTCTTTTGTAGAAGCCTATGTTCAGAATGAGGAAACTTTTACTGTGAACTGGTTTAAGAGAAAAGAACCCTTTGATTTTGATGAAATATGGATAAAAGATGCAAATAACTTTGAAGTTGAAGAACTGGTGATGAAACTGAGAAATGATCCGGATAATAAAAGAAGGAAACGATTATCTTCGATCCCAGTTTACCTTTCTCCCGGTTTAAAAATTTCCAGGGCGAAAATGAACTTGCTTTACGATAACTTTGAAGTTGTAAAAGAAAATCCAAAAAAAAATCAACGAATATAACGACCACCCATAAATTTGTCTCACACCCATATAACGACTCTCTATTGAAAAAAACACGGTTTTGTTTTAAAATGAATTTGTGGATGGAAACGAATTTTTTATAAACAGTGAAATGCTTCGAAAAGCACAGGCTCTATCGATTATCAATAGGAGGGAAATTGAAAAATAACATATGCCCTTACTGTCTGGAACAAAAAACCATTGCTGCCAGGAAAGATAAAGATGAGAAAAGTCATTACTCATGTTCAGCATGCAATTCAAGAATTCCCAGGGGGTATGCAGAGAATACCAAGACTCCAATAGAAGTAGTAAGTGCAGTCGGGTTTCGAGGCCATGGAAAAACCATTTACTTTTCTTCACTTTTTTATAGTAGAGATATCCTTGCATCTATTTGGCCTGATTTCTATACGCTTCCCGCTGATGAAGAAACCCTGAAGACAATAAAAAAGAACATTACGGAGTTAGAAAAAGAGGATCTGCCACCCAGGACCCCCATAAGTTTCCCTAAACCAACCATTGTTGAATTTTGTAATATACCCGGGCTAGGCAATCGATTTTTTATCTTCTATGATACTGGAGGGGAAACTTATGAAACGCCAAGTGATTTAGGCCAATATGCCCTCTTTGTCAAACGCAGTCAGACGGTTATATTTCTTATTAGCCTGGAGGATCTTGTCCATGAGGAAATAGATATGTATGACCTTCTTCAAGTATATGTCCTGGGTTTAAATGATAAACTGGAAGGTAATACCAAAAATCAACATTTAATCGTTGTTTTTTGCAAAGGCGATATTTTGGAACCGAGACTGAGGAGATGGGAAGAAATATGGGAGTATCTTATAAATGGAAGGCTAGAAAGTATGAAAAATATAAGCATTGGAAACTATATAGATGGGATGAAGAGAATCTCCGGTCTTTTAAAAGATTTTACAAAAACAGAATTAAAGGAAAACCAGTTTATAAATTGTGCTAAAAATCGTTTCAAGAGTTATGATTTTTCAATTGTATCATCTTTAGGCTCGAACCCTATTGAAAATAGATTGCGGACTAAAATAAATCCTAAACGCATTTTTGATCCGTTACTTTGGATCATTTATAAATCGTTAAGCCGGTTCAAAAAAATTCAACTTTAAGGGAGGTGATTGAATGATTGGTTATAAATATTCGGAGATAGTCTTAAGGAAAGAAAAGCAGGAAAAGATGGATTTTATAAACAGTATTGATATCTCTATTAGAAAATTCAATGGGATAAAAGAAGGAAAAATGAATGACTTTGATTTTGAAGGAAATGATGATGATGAAATTAAACAATGATACGGATGATAAAGACAAGAAAATGCAACTAATCGTCCTTAAAGATTAGCCATGGACATAGTAGAAAAGTTGATTAAAAAACTGCAAAAAAAAAGGGGAAATATTCCCTCGAAATTAGTAGAAGATTTGGGAAACACCCGAGATCCCCAGGCAGTAGAGCCACTATTCTATGCGCTTAAGGAAGGAAATTGTAAGGTGAGAAAAGAAACAGCAGTGGCTTTAGGTAGGATAGGCGACAGCAGAGCGGTAAGGCCTCTTATTCATGCGCTGAACGATTGGGATTTAGATGTCCAAAAAGCAGCATCAGAGGCTTTAGTAAAAATTGGTGAACCAGCAATACAGCATCTTATTAATGCAATGAAGATGAAAAATTGGAGAATGCGAAAGACAGCAGCCAGGGTTTTAGGTGAGATAAGAAATACCAGAACGATAGAACCTTTGATCAATGCATTAACGGATAGTAATTCATACGTCCGAAAGGCAGCAGTGGAGGCTTTAGGTGAAATAAAAGATACCAGAGCGTTAAGGCCTTTAATCAATGCATTGAATGATGGGGATCCGGATGTTAAAATGGCATCATCAGAGGCTATAGTAAAAATTGGAGAACCATCAGTACAGCCTCTTATTAATGAAATGAAAAAAGGGAATTGGGAGGTCCGAAAGAAAGCCGTTGAGGTATTAGGTAATATAGGAGATGCAAAAGCGTTAGAGCCTCTTATTAATGCCCTTAAGGATGGGAATTTGCATGTCCGTATAGCTGCAGCAGAAGCATTAGGTAAAATGAAAGATTCAAAAGCAGTGGAACCTCTCATCAATGTCCTGGAAGAACCGGGGTTTACAATTATGACAGAGAAAGCTGCCTGGGCTTTAGGCGAAATAGATGATGTCAGATGCGTTTCCCCACTTTTTAATAAACTTAAAGATTTAAATTTGTATTTTATAAGAGAGAGCTTAGAAAAAATATGTGGCAGAATGCCTGCAAATGGCCATATCCTCTTCTGCAAAAAGTGTCTACATATAGGTGAAAGCCATAAATTTGAGATCACTGCAAATAAAAGTATTAACTATATTTCTTGCCGAAATTGTCACAGTACGTTGAACTTGATTAAAGGAATAGAGAAAATTATATTATTAATTGACAACTCATTTGAAGAAGCCTGTGTGCAGAAAGAGGGAACATTTACTGTGAATTGGTTCAAAAAAAAAGAACCCTTTGATTTTGATGAGATATGGATAAAAGAGGCGGATGATTTTGAAGTGGAAGAACTGGTGATGAAACTGAAGAACGATGAAGATAACAAAAGAAGAAAACGCTTAGCTTCGATCCCGGTTTACCTTTCTCCCTTTTTAAAACTCCCCCCGTCTATAAGGAATTTGCTTAAAGACACGTTTAAAAATATACTTGCTAAAAAACAATTTTCAGGTTAAAATATTTAATTAAAGGAGACATGGTTATGAATGAACGGTTCTTTCGGCTTTCCCTGGATGCACACAACAGGCTGGTAATCGTACTTGACGCCAGTGAAAGTGCTCATGAACAGTGGGAAGAGATTTTATCCCTGGCCAGCAATACAATTAATAAACTGCCGACTCACATCGATAAAAGGCTGTTTTTCTTAAGCAATTCACAGGAATACAATTTTAATAACCTTAATCATGAAGCAAAAAACTGGAGAGAAGAAAACCTGTCAAGAGGTAGTTTCATTACCCCTGTTATAAAAAGTTTAGGCCAATGTACCGGTAAAATTATTATCATCGGCTCTGGGCCTGTTTATGACCTTGAAGACTGGCTCGAAACCGATTTTACAGGAAAATTCATATTTGTCAAAGTAGGCAAGTCTCTAAAAAAAGATTTAAATATCGGGATAGAGATCGAACCCTCAGAACTTCCGGGATATTTGCACAATCCGATTCAATCGGTAGAAATCAGCGGTAAGGGATTTATGCCCTTCTACTGGAACAACACCGGGTATAAAGTGATTTTAAGAGACGAAATCCTTCTTTGCGGTCAACAATTGAAAGAATTCTCTATCTCTTTTGAATGTTATGGAGAAGAAACAAAGGCCCGGATAAAAAAAAGCAAAGGCGAAGAGCAAATCAAACTTAAACCTTCGGGAAAAAAGTTGGAGGAAAAATGGGAAATTTTGAGCAACCATGAGGCAGATGTTTTTAAACGGTCTCTTGTGGGCAAGGAGTTTATCTGCCCCCATTGTAGTGAAAAACATGCCCCTAAAACTCTAATGTGTTTTAAAAAGGCCCCTATCACCGGTGAACCCGTTTATTCGTCTTTCGGAACCAGGAAAGGTTTTTTTGTTTTCCGTGAGACCAAAGAGAAAATTTCTTTTAGGCATCACCCGGTTAACATCATAAAAGTGGGAGATACACAAGTGGCAATTATCTCCGGGAATAAATCAAAACTATATCAATTTGAACAGGGAAAATGGATGGAAAAAAAGGAACTGAAGCCTTACTATTGTCTGTCAGAAAACCAATACCTGGTGGGAATCATATAATGACCAAGTTAATTGTTGACAAAATAGGTTTTCCACTGGCAGAAGTGCCAGGAGTAGGTGCATTTCATCTATGGCCGGTAACCAAGTATCAATTCGAACAGTTTATGTCTGAAACCAATCGATATGGGGATAAATGGTATGAACCCATTCTTTCGCTTAATAAGCGTATCTCATTTAAGTACTTTTCCGAAGGTAATTACGAGAAATTGTTTCTCACGGGGATTCTTCCCGGTGAAGCCATGGATTTTGCCCGTTGGTTGGGAGACAACTTTGATTTACCCACTGAAGAGGAATGGAAAATATTTTATCGCTTCATTAATAATCAAGCTGACATCAGTTTCCCTAACGGCCTTTCCATCCCGGCTTTAACGATTGGGCAGAAGCTTGCCAAATTTTTACATACCCCTAAAGAGCTTTCACTTTTGCAAGGAGGCGTCCTGGAGTGGGTGAAAGGGACCGGTGGGCACAAAGGAGGCAGCGAATATGTGGGGCGCGGTGTACCGCGGTCCTCTTTTTACCAAAGTGCCTGGAGCCCGTTGGACCCCTCTATAAAAGGAATCAATACCAAAGAAAGAGTTTATTTCTTTGGTTTTAGATTAATATACAGGCGAGCCCCGGAGGTACAGTCGGATGATGATTATCATTAAAGCAGCACAACATATTTACGGTAACGTAGAAAAAGAATTTTCACCCAATAAAGTCGGTGGATTTCAAACGTTATTCTACACAAAAGCATTGCTTACGGAAGAAGAGTCGGAGGAGATAGAAGAAAGACTTGTATATCACCAATCCGACACAAATCCCGTGAAATGGCTGTTTTTCTCTTTAGCAACTGAAAAAATTGTAGTTACACGTATTGTTCCCCTGGCAGATGTTGATCAATTCGGTCGTGTAGGTAGTTACCTGGCCAACAGTATTATTTTGTCGCTGGAGGATTTTAATAAAGTGGGGTGTAATCCGTTTATTATCTTTGATCTTGTTGCAAAACGATACCTGGAAAATACATCCCGGGCGCTTGAAATAGGAGATGCCAAATCAGCTAATATTGATGAAATCACACTGGAAATAGATGAAGAAAATCTAAAAATCATGGAAAAGGAAATCGTATCGGAAGTACAAAAATGGGATACTGAAGAATTAAAGAAGATTTCCCACTATACTGTAAATGTTCTGGAGTTGAAGGATAAGAGAGAAGCCCTGGTTTTTTCCGGTACTCCCGGGCAAATTACCAATGCCTTAAAAATTGCATTTATGTTTGTTCCTGGAAAAATCCGTTTAAATTGCAGTTTTGATACCTATTTCCATGAGTGTAACCTGGTAGGAACCTATTTTTGGGCAATTGGGTATCCCGAAGTATCTGAGGCAGCACCTCACCTGCCCATTGTCGATGCTGCCCAAAAAAAAATCACGGCTGAATTACCTTATGATGTTTCTCCATATGAGAAATGGGTTTATGATTGCATAACCCGGCAGGAATTTCTTGAGATTGTATTGCACAATTCAGCGGCCTGGGAATTGCAAGAACTATTATTAGATAATCCATTTGATGAGCAAATAATTCGAGATGCCCTGTCGCATTTACCCGCGAATTCTTTACAGCAAATTTCCAAAGCATATTACACCCCACTGGTGAGAAAAATCAATAAAAGATTGGAAGAAACCATTGGTATAAAATTGACATCACGAGTTATAGATCGATTTTCATCCGACTCCAATCGACAACCCAAAAGGCTTTTTTATGCCCTGCTCGATGGTTTTGATTTGGAAGAACTGGCCGATGAATTATACGACAATTTCAAGGGAAAAATAAAGGATAAACCTGACAGACAGGAAATCATAGAGCTGCAAGCATTCCTTAAGAAGACAAAGCATGACTATCTAGATATATTTTTGGCAGTATGGTACGAAGATGATGCGGCCCTCTCTAAACACCTCGATCAATTACCTGATACCAGCAGCAGAGAAATTGTAGAATTATTGGTTAAAGAAAGTTCAATCCCTATGGATAGGCTGATTTCTGCGGTAAAAATTGATGTGTTTCTTAAAATTTTTGTAAATTATTCTCAATCCGATGCAAAAATAAGGACACATTTACCGGATTTAATCAAAAAGCTGATCAAAATAAAGCAATATGAAAAATTAGCTGAGCTTTGTCCTGTGGTGAATCAACTAGATATAAAGCAAGTAAAAACAATAAAAAAAATCCTTGAGAAGCAGGCACAAAAACTGCCGGAGGAATTTATTAAATCCTTAAATGATCGATTGGCCTTTTTAACGGAATCAACTAAAACGAAAAATTCAAAAGGCCCTGTTAAGAATTTTTTGAAAAAGTTTAAATTTTAAGGCAGGAAAAAAGGTTAGGATAATTCTTAGTTGAAAGAATACGGGGGCAAGAAAAAAGTAGGTGAGAAGTGTGCCAGGCTAAGCTGGCGGCGGGAACTGCGGGAACTGACTCGGTGTTTGAAAAGTTGAAAATAGTTGAGCGACTCCTCTAAAAGTAGGTGAGTGAGTTGAGTGAGGTGAGTAGGGAAGTAAAAGTTAAGCTTCTTCGAAGCTTAAAAACTCGGAGGTTGAGAGGTTGAGAGGTTAAGAGGTTGAGAAAACTAAAAAATCAGCAATTATAATTTTAACCCTGGAGTAATAAAGTAATTTCTCGCCTGGCGTCTTTTTTACCCTCTTACAAATTCATACAGCTTACCATGCGTCGCCTTGATTATCTCTTTACCTTTAAACCCCCTTTTCAAAAGCTCAAACTGAAGCGTCAACATAAAAAATCCATGGGTTACCAATAAAACTTTGTTTTTTTTGTGTGTTTTTACAGAATATTAATAAAAAATATCGTATAATACTATTTAAAAAAAAGGAGGTTAAAAATGATGCGGAAGCGCTTTTCTGCTGCAATGGTTTTATTAATAATGCTTTTTCTTTACCTGCCGCTGTCAGCCCAGGGTTATCTATCCAGGAAAGAATTCAGGAAATTTGTTTACCAGGTCATGGATGTATGGAAAGTTCCTGGAGCAGCGGTGGGCGTTATCTACAAAGGGAATGTGATCCTGGCCGAAGGCTATGGATACCGTGACATTGAGAAGAAGTTGCCGGCGAATCGCTACACCATTTTCGCTGTTGGTTCCGTTACCAAGGCGTTTACTACTTTAGCAATGGGTCTCCTGGTGGATGAGGGAAAATTGGATTGGGAACAGCCGGTTAAACGTTATCTGCCGGACTTTAAAATGTACGATCCCTATGTCAGCGAACACATGACCCCACGTGACCTGGTGATTCACAATTCCGGGCTTCCCCGCCACGACCCCATGTGGTATGGTTCCAAACGTACCAGGAAAGAGCTGTACGACGTACTGCATTACCTTGAACCCAGCAAAGGGTTTCGTTCTGTGTATCAATACCAGAATTTAATGTACATGACTGCCGGGTACCTGGTGGGCAGGATTACCAACAGCTCCTGGGAAGAAGTGGTTCAAAAACGAATACTGGACCCCCTGGGTATGACCGGTACCAATTTTTCCGTTAACGTCTCCCAAACGAGCGATAATTATGCCTTACCTTATGAAGAAGAAGAGGACAAGATAAAACAGGTACCCTTTTATTCGGGCTTCTCCGTTGTTCATGCCAATGTCGGACCTGCCGGGTCCATTAATTCCAATATCACGGACATGCTTAAATGGGTCAAACTTCATCTCCAGGAAGGCAAGTGGAACGACCTTCAGATCATCAAAGAATCCACCCTTCAACAGATACATACACCCCAAATAATCGCCGGTGGGACCATAGCGAAGCTGTTGAGTGATTTTAAAGAATTTTCCTATCCCACCTATGGAATGGGATGGTTTATTCACCATTTCAGGGGACATAAAATCCTTCACCATGGAGGTAACATTGATGGTTTCAGTGCCATGGTCTCTTTTATGCCGGAGAACAAATCCGGGGTGGTGGTGTTGACAAACAAAGGAGGAACATTCCTTACCATGGCAGTGCTTTTCCATGTCTACGACCGTTTGTTAGGAATCAAGCCAGCGCCCTGGAGTCAACGTTTTAAAGCCGAGATTGATAAATTCCTGGCAGCCCAAAAGGCAAAAAAAGACGAAGAAGACAAATTCCGTAAGAAAAATACCAGTCCCACTCATCCCTTAGCAGAATTTGCCGGTGAGTTCGAGCATCCCGCTTACAGTTCTCTTTTCATTACCGTTGAAGACAATGCCCTTCATTTTAAATACAATAAATTCTCATCCCCTTTAAGCCATTTCCATTACAATGTGTTTAAAGTGGAGAAAGGGTTGGTCAAAGGGCTAAAATTTCAATTTCTCCTTAATGAAAAGGGGGATATCGACCGTGTTTCCGTTCCCCTGGAAAGCAGCGTCAATAATATCATCTTTCGCCGTGCACCGGAAAAAAAGATGCTGAAAAAGAGCGATAAATAATAGAATAACCACAGAGGACACAGATAGTAAAATAGAGGCAGTCGATTGACATTGAAACGGCAATTACAGGTTTCAGTCCGCGATCTGGTAGAATACACGCTGCGGTCCGGTGACCTGGTGCTGGATTTTTCTTTTGCCAGCGGTGCCCAGGTTCAGGCACGGGCAGTAAACGGTATCCGTGCTCACCAGAAAATCCAGGCCGCCCGGCCAAAAGAATACCAGCCTGAAGTTATTGTATCCCATCAGGTAGAAACCCATGATTTTACAGTCACAATCTCCGGCCGAATCGACGGGGTTTACCGTTATACCGACCCGGACCGGGCGGTTATCGATGAAATAAAAACCACCACCCGCGACCCTGATTCTTTTGAAGAAGAACACCCCATCCACTGGGGACAGGCAAAGGTTTATGCCTACCTCTACGCCCTCCGGGAAAAACTAAAAACCATTGACGTCCAATTGACTTATTTTCAAATTGGTGTGGACCTGGAAGCAGAAGCAGATGTGGATATAGATGTGAATAAAGGAAAAACCAGGGAATTTTCCAAGTCTTTTACTTTCGAAGAATTGAAAGTTTTGTTTAATGATCTTTTGGCCCGGTACCTGGGGTGGCTTGTCACCCTTGAGACGTGGCGCCGGCAGCGGGATGACAGTATTCGGCGATTGGAGTTCCCTTATTCAGCTTATCGTCCGGGGCAGCAGCAAATGATGACCAATATTTCCCAGACCATTGCAAAAGGGGAACAATTAATGGTAGAGGCTCCCACAGGTATCGGTAAAACCGTGGCGGCAATTTTTCCGGTAATTAAAGCCATGGGCAATAGGCTGATGAAAAAGTTTTTTTATCTCACTGCCAAAACCACAGGGAGGACGGTTGCCCAGAACACACTGGAAGATTTGAGGGAAAGGGGGCTTCAATTAAAGTCTCTAACCCTGACGGCCAAAGAAAAAATCTGTTTCAGTCCCGGTAGTTCTTGCAATGGCGAGGAATGCGAATTTGCCCGCGGCTATTTTGACCGCATCAACGAAGCTGTAGAAACCGTTTTCCAGGGAGATACCCATGGTCTGACCCGTGAAGTCATCGAGGAATCGGCGCGTCAGTTCACCGTATGTCCCTTTGAATTTTCCCTGGAACTTTCACTCTGGGCTGATGCCATTATTTGCGATTACAACTATGCGTTTGATCCCAGGGTTTATTTAAGGCGATTTTTTGGAGAAGAAAACGGGGGAGGCGATTTTGTTTTCCTGGTGGATGAGGCCAACAACCTGGTAGACCGTTCCCGGGAAATGTTTTCTGCGGAATTGTACAAACAACCCCTTTTAGAATTGAGGCACATGGTGAAAAAGGATTCCCCGGAGATATACAGGAGTCTGGGAGCTGTTAACAGCCAGTTGGTAAAGCTCAGACAAGAGTGTGAGGAGGCAGGCCGCCCACTGGCACAGGAATCATATCCTGTGGAACTCATCCCTCCCTTGCGGCGATTTATCCGGGCAGCAGAGCGCTGGTTGGCCAAAAAAATTAAAACTCATTACCGCCTGGACCTGGTGGCTTTGTATTTTGAGGTAAGCTGGTTCTTGAAGGTGGCAGATATTTACTATGACGCCTATGCCACCTGTCTTGAAATAATAAACGACGATTTTCGTGTAAAGCTTTTTTGTATGGACCCGTCTCACCAGCTGGCTGATGCATTCCTGCGCTGTACCTCTGTAATCTTCTTTTCCGCCACCCTGTCTCCCATGGATTACTTTCGTCATATCTTAGGATGTGATTCGTCGGCCAGGGAATTGATACTGCCTTCTCCTTTCCCGCAGGAGAATCTCTGTCTGCCTGTAGCAGACCGGGTTTCTACCCTTTACAAATACAGGGAACGCACCAAAACAACTGTTGCCCGTATCATCAACGAACTGGTGAACCGGCAGCCCGGTAATTACCTGATCTTTTTCCCTTCTTACCAATACATGAAGATGGTTCTTAATTTATTCATCCTGATGAACCCTCATGTGGAATATATTGTCCAGACTCCTGGTATGAGTGAAGCTGAACGGGATGAATTCCTGGAAAATTTCGCCGTAGATAACCGTGCCAAAGGTAAAACCCTGGTGGGTTTTGCCGTAATGGGTGGTATTTTTGGTGAAGCCATTGATTTAAAAGGTGACCGGCTTACCGGTGCCGCTGTTGTGGGGGTTGGACTTCCGGGTATTTCATTGGAACGGGAACTCATTAAAGAGTATTTTAGCCAATTACAGGGAACGGGATTTGAGTATGCCTATTTGTATCCTGGCATGAACCGGGTGTTCCAGGCAGCCGGGCGGGTCATTCGTACTGCTGAGGACCGGGGTGTGGTCTTACTAATCGGGCACCGGTTTACCACTCATCAATACAGTTCCCTTCTGCCGTCCCATTGGTGTCCCGTCCGAATCCGGGATGAGCAGCACCTCAAGGAAGTCCTGGATCAATTCTGGAACCTTTAAAAACTATTTTTAGCCACGAAGGCACAAAGCCAGTAGGCAGTAGGCAGTTGGCAAGGAAGAAGAGAAGAAGATATGAAAATTACAAATTCCAAATTACAATGACCAAAATTCCAAACAAGGAGTTTCGAGCACATTACGGTTTATAATACTGCATTCGTAGTAAGAAGTAAAATGACATTGATGTGGCACTATGGCTGAAACGTTGTACCCCAGGCTGACCATTTATTAAAAGTTTTTGCGGGGGTCCAGGGACACTTACAGTGCGGTATTAAGGAATACCCATGGAGACGATACA
>WVZO01000046.1 GCA_011772425.1 Candidatus Aminicenantota bacterium | reverse complement strand
TGCCAAAATAAGGAACAAATGAGTGAAAAAATCAAAACTGTTTTTAGAAGAGGATTTCCAGGAAAAATATATTTTATTTATCGAATTTCAAAGCAATCATCAGTCAACTATTGTTTACTTCATAAGTCAACAATTGTTGACACTTTTGCTCTTTTACTTTGTTCTGGTCACTGGTCACCTTTGTGGAATCCATTGATGAGTAATAAAATACCTGACCCCATACCCAAATACTTTCGTAACCGTGTTTGTTGCCGTGTCAACTTCATAGAGGTTTGCAGGAATACGATTGCCGCTGCTGAGAAAGAGGGTGCCCTCAGGTGCGAAGGTGAAGGTGCCGGCCCAGTAGCCATAGTTTGGGGTCAAGTCTTGCGTTGCAATATTTTCCGAAAACTAGCCTGTTCTTTTTTTTCACTTTCAAGAGAAGTTATAATCTTTATGGGATAAATATCCGTCCCAGGCCTAAATAATACTCAATATCAAGTACAATTTCTAACAATCGTTCGGCACATCGAGTTCGGAATTCACGTTCCCGTAAACGCACCTCCTGGCTTATCGTCAACACAGGCAGCGACGTAGGAGTATTTTCTTCTCGAATCGTTTGTTCCAGCGAATGCTTTCCTTCCATGTTTCGGTTCGCTGTGAGTAGAATCATCATCGACTTCTGCGCAAATCGCCACACATCTCAGTCACTACTATCAGGGGCTAATCCCACATCGTGAAACATTACTATTTCAAGCGGATATAATTCCAACCAACCTTCTGATCTGAGGGTACTCCATAATAAAGTCGCCTGCCATTCGATATTGTGGTCAATTAATACTACTATTCGATTGTGCTTGACTGAGTTTTCCATTCATGTAACTTCCTTCTCAGGTCAGCATGCTCTGCTTTGAGTGGCATTTTTGCTATTTGTTTAAAACGTTCCTGGTTCCGTTCTTCCCAGTATCGGCGGTTCGCTTCTGCCAACGCCACCACCTGTTGATATTCGGCTTCCACTTCATCACGATGAGTTTCAATATACTTCATGACTTCTGTCACTTGCCTGATGGTTAACCTGAAACAGATCATAATTTCTTCCAGGGAATAATTGGCTTTCAGAAAATCCATTATTTGATACAACGTGATCCGGGTGCCAGCTACGGTCAACCCGTGCTCAGTCTTGACCACTGTTGATTGATCTTTCATATTCATAAATTTTCCTTTTTTATATTCCTAAAAAAATTTTATCTGAAATAAATTTAATTGTCAAGGAAGAAGTAAACTTTTCAGCAATTCCATTCCATCATCCCATTATTCAATTATTCCCATGGTTCGGACAGCTCTATTTCCATTACTCCATTACTCCACTACTCCATTACTCCAAAATTAGAATTACTGTAAACTTTTTTGTAATGTTAGCATGTCAGCATGTTAGGGGACAGGCTAGTTTCATGGAACTGCACTATATGTAACCCTGGAAGAGGAAGGACTCGATCAGGAAACTCGTTCCAATAGAATTATTCAACTTAAACCCCATATAAAGTTAGATGAAGCAAGAGAGGCTGTCCAGCAAGTCGATGAGATGAAGAATTGCTTTGAACAAAATTTCTAAACTATCCAGAACAATGATTTGATTAGAAGACAGTTGAAAGAATCTCCTCGTACTGCCGAAAAAGCTCATCAATCCTTGATAACAGGAGTAAAATCCATGAAAAATGCCAGGCGCAAAAATATATTTTGCTCATGGATATTCTCTTGTGCCAGGTGGATTTTCTTCTAATTCAGCCGAATTTAGAGCTGCGCCAACTGTTTTTTGTTATTTTCCGGGTAAATTTTACTCAAATCCATCCGGTTTTAATACAAACCCAGGTAAAAAATCTTTCCATCCATCTGAAAATTCATTCCAGTCATGCGCAAAAATACTTTTTGCGCCTGGCAGGAAGGTTCTGCCACCTGGCACAAAGATCGTGCCACATGCCATAAAGGCTGTGCCATCTAGCACAGGAGCCGTGCAACCTGGCACAAACGTTGGGCCATCTAGCACGGAAGCTGTGCCACTTGCCGCAAAGGCTGTGCCATCTGACACAAAAGTTGTGCCAATTCACATACAAGAACTCTCCTACCGCACGGGCACTCTGAAAAAACTATTGCCCTCCGTGCGAATCTACTAACCCATATTTTTATCTACAGGATGGACATAAAAACTAAAAAAATTTAAAAACTTTTAAGATGTCCATCCTGAACTCCTATTAAAACTCTATAAGAACTTTTCTGAGCCTTCGGCGACCAGGGGGTTCTTTTGAAAAACCACCCCCTGGACCCCCGCAAAACTTTTCATTCACGGTCAACCATTGTACTTTGCTTCTTGATATCGTGCCCCATTATGATCGTTGTAATTCGCTTCTTATTAATTTTTGTAATTTTGGTCATTGTAATTTGTTTGTAATTTGTGATTTGGGATTTGTAATTTTCACGTTTTCTTCACTTCCTCACTTCCTCTTTTGCCAACTGCCAACTGCCAATTGCCAACTGTCTTTCTTCTCCTCCTCCTCTACCTCTCCCCGTAATTCTTCTCAATCCATTTCTTATATTCACCGGAACGAACATTATCAATCCACTGACGATTGTCCAAGTACCATTGGATGGTTTTCTTCAAACCTTCTTCAAACGAAATAGACGGTTTCCAACCCAATTCTTCTTTTATTTTGTCGCAATTAATCGCATACCGCCAATCATGACCGGGACGGTCTTTTACAAAGGTAATTAAATCGTTGTAATTTTGAATGTTTGCCGACGGCTGAATAAACCTGTTGGCTGCAATTGGATACAACTCTTCCAGGGTTTCGCATATTTTACGAACCACATTAATATTAGGCTGTTCGTTCTCGCCGCCGATATTGTAGGTCTCACCGGTCCTTCCATACCGGAGAACGGTATAAATGGCAGCGCAGTGGTCCTCTACATAAAGCCAATCGCGTACATTCATGCCATCACCGTAAATGGGAAGTTTCTTCCCATCTACGGCATTTAATATCATCAGTGGTATTAGTTTCTCCGGGAATTGATACGGGCCGTAATTGTTGGAACAATTGGACAGGGTAATAGGCAGCCCATACGTATGATGATAGGCGTTTACCAGGTGGTCGGATGAAGCTTTAGAAGCGGAATAAGGACTGTGGGGATCATAGGGGGTGTTTTCATAAAAATATTCGTCATCCTTCTCAAGACTGCCGTACACTTCATCCGTAGAGATGTGATGAAAAAGAACCCCTGACCGCCCTTTATCTATCCAATGTTTGCGAGTGATTTCCAGCAGTGTAAAGGTGCCTATAATATTGGTCAGGATAAAATCCGTCGGCCCATGAATGGAACGGTCTACATGAGATTCAGCAGCAAAATGTACCACGGTATCGATATCATGTTGGATAAAAATTTCTTCAATAGTTTTAAAATCACAAACATCAGCCTGACGAAAAAAATACCGTTTTTGCCCTTCCTGACCGTACGTTTTATCGATTTCTTCTAAATTCTCAAGGTTCCCGGCATAGGTGAGCTTATCGACATTGACAACCTTTCCTTTAAAATCGCCCTGTTTAAACAGGTAATGGATAAAATTACTGCCGATAAACCCCGCTCCCCCGGTTACCAGGAGGGAGCGAAGGGTTCGGCGTTCCCTGCTTCCTTCTTCCATTTTATTATTTTTTACTTTCCGAATTTGGGAAGAATTTTTATTTTAATTCGTTTTCTTTTCATCTTACCGGTGATTCCCTCTTTGATTACAAAATCAAAGGTATAGTCTCCCACAAAAGCAAGACCAGGCAACCAGTAAAAAATACTCCGTTGACTATCCAGGGTAGAACCAATAGGCAGCGGTTTGGTCTGAGTTCGTTGACCATTATTCACCACCAGGCAGCCGGTAAGGATTTGAACGTTGTCATCGAAGTGAATTTCGATTGGTTCCAATTCTCTGCTTTCAATGAAGGTAATTCTTCTCTTTACGGGAGATCGTTTTTGTGGTTTGATGTTTTTATTAAACCCTGTTTTCACCCGGATGGGACTGGCGCGATCAAAGGGTATACGTGAAAGAGAACCGGAACCGGGAAGCCAATATGAAGGAGCACTTTGCTCCCTGCTCGTTGCGCTATGCGCTGCACCCTGCGCCCTGCTCTCTCCTGCATTCTGGATCGTAAAGTAACGGGACCCGATGCCGTCGGTGTTACCGGCAAAATCCCTGGCTGTCCATTGGATGATATGCACACCATCGGCATACTGCGTGGTATCAAGGAAAAAATACCCCACGGCGCCATTGCTGTTGGCATAACCCGGGAAAAGATTGGCAATATCTGGCCTGTAGATATTGTACACTGGGTTCCCCACTTTGACACCATCGATATAAACATTAATAGTAGACCCGTCAGTGGGGATGGAATTGGGCATTGGGGTTAAGGCCCAGCCCCAGTTGATGAAATCCGTGCCGGATGCAGTTCCTCCCTGGGTGGGCGTATCGATGGCACCAAAGGGTTTAACCGCATTGGCATTGTCGCAGGTAATGGTTTTGGTGCCCAGGGTCACTTCATAACCAAAGGAATCTTTGGCAATGGCATAGAGTTTAAACGTACCGTTTCCGCCATTGGGCAAGAAATTGCTCAACATCATGTACCCCCATCCGGCTTTGTAATTGCAGGGGTAGTCCGGGTAGGCATTTTCGATATCCGGGCGGGCACCCTCCACAAATAGGGCGTCACCGATATAGACCAGGGCTTTTCCCCCTCCCGGTAAGGGGTCCCTATATATTTTGACACTTTCAACGCCCACATCGTCCAGCACCCAACCGGTTACCGGCACGCTGCTCATAACCGTAGAGTTGTCCAGGGGGGTGTCAAAACTGCCAAAAGGCAGTTGATTCTGGGTGGAATTTTTAACCGTAAGGTAAACCGTGATGGTTTGGGGTGAATTCGTAGCCAGGGGGTCGGATATGGTAATGGTGGCGTTGTAAGTTCCCACGGCAAGACCGGTGGGATCAATTAAAATCGTGACTTCGGCGCTGCCGATACTGGAGGATGGATCACACGTCAGCCACTCGGCATCATCGGTTGCGGTCCAGTTCAATGAACCTGCACCGTTATTGCTGATACGATAGGTCTGGGAAGGCGGTGGGCTTCCACCCATCACATAGGCAAAATTAAACCGGTCCCTGGAAATGGCCATAATAGGGATGGGTATACCTTCAGGCGTGACCACGGACACGGTCTGAGTCGGTCCCACTTCACCATTGACGTTGACGGCTGCTATTTTATAGTATACAGTGGTGCCGCGGGGGAAATCCGTGTCAATATGATTGGTACTGTTACCAGTCTTTCGGACTATTTCCGCACCGGTATCCGTGGTAAAATCTTCTGTGACTCCGCGGTAAATAACAAACTCTTTAAAATCTCCCCAATTGTTCCATACATAGTCCAGGTCTACCCAGATTTTGGAGGACCAGCTCAAATTCACCAGACCGGTAGTTTCATTGTAACTGCCCGTGAACCCTTCGACTTCTTTAGGGGTAAAAACCGTGTTGACGGGCTGCCGGGCTTTGTCTTTGATGGCATCGAAAAACTGTTTGGCTGCTGTTTCCCGGTTGTTGCCCTTGTACCGGTAAACATAAGTTTCATCGGTGGGGTCTTTCCATTTGAAGAAACTGATCACATGCACATCGCCGTTATAGAGTTTTATCATCTGGTTATACATGGTGGAAACCGTGCTGATGGTGGCATTGACTCCTTGCGGGATAGCGTCGGGGTTATATTCAAGGGCGGCCCAATTATCGGACATGGCACTGGCACCGTCTATGCCATAACGGGTGGTGCGGGCATACCAGGTACCGTAATTGATATCGTAAAGGGTGATGCCAAAACCAATATCCGAATAGGTCTTGGCTGTCCACATGGGAGAGGCGGAACAATAATAGCGAGGGTTTAAAATGGGAATCAGCGGATCATTGGGACGGGTGCCGAATAGATAATCACCGGGAATCTGGTGGGTAAAATATTGATTTTTAGGGAAACCACTATCCATGGCGATCTGGCTCATATCTTTTACATAATGGAACACCAGGTGTTCCCTGAAGGTGTGCCACAGATCATAAAAGTCGTCTGTGCCCAATTCCACTTGCAGGCGGGGCGGGTCAAATCCGCCGCTGATGTAATTAGAACCTGATGTGGGCATCATGCCGTCATACGTGTACTGGGAAACAGGAATAACATTGGGGTCCGGGTTGATGCCGTCCGTGTAGTCAGTGTCTTCCGGGTCGGACAGGCTCCAGTTGTAATATTTCAAATCCCAGGTAGTGAAAGAGGTACCGAAATCACTGTTAAAATTGGACAATCCAAAGGCCCCCTGGTACCGGGCGCCGCCGTTTTCATAGCCCTCACCCGCGTATTTCTCGCCTTCTGCATAAAGACCTTCGTGTTTGATCCAATCCTGGAATTCCAGCACAACAAACGGGGAATAATCGCAAAAATAATCCTGTAAGTACTGGGAATTATTAATCCGAAAGTAATTGAGTTCGGATTCACCGGGAGCACTGACTATGATTAGAAGATCGGGATTGGCGTCTTGCTGCTGTTTTAGATATTCATACGCTGCCGTAACTTTGGCTTCCAGGTGGGCCCTTAATTTCCTGGCGTACCGGGAGACGGTGCCAAATACATATTTATTCAAAACCGAACTGCTGGCCGTGGGTAAACTTACCTGGTTACGGTCGCTGCTTGTATGATCGAGATCAAGATCTCCAGTTACTGTATCCTGTGGTAGATTTACATCTCCGGCGGCACGGCTCATCTGGGCCAGGGAGGAAATGTTATTGTCATTGTACCACTGGGCATTACGGATATCCTCTTCTTTGGCGGCGTTGTAAATCTCAACATCCCGTGAAATTCCATAGGTCATGATTAAATGAATACCCACGTTATGTTGTTTGGCAAAGGCGATGATTTCATTTAATTCATCTTTAAATTCCTGGAGTCCATTGCCGATGTTTCCAATATCCAGGTTCCATTCCATGTCCACTCCCGTAAATTTAGAAAAACACAGGGGCGCATACATTCCGTTTCCGAACTGGTTCTTAATATATTCGATCTCGGCTGCATCTTCCCGGAGGAAATAATGGGTCCAGGAGAAGATAATCGAATTATCGTAGGTGGGCTTGGGTAACTCCTCTGCAGCTAAATATGAGTACGGATTCAAAGAGTGAAACATCAATACCAGTATCACTACCAGTATACATTTGCATAGACTTGTCAAGATTCTTTTCATTTAAACCTCGCTTCGTTAATTGATTTCTGATATTTGCCATTTACTGCTGTTTTTCGATTTCATTTATTTTAAGCCTAATTATAAACTAAAATACAGGAAAAATCCATTTCTAAAAAACTTAAAGCCCTGGATGCGGGGAAGCGATTTCCAGGTAGAATACGGAAATGATCCGCACTATCGCAAATACTGTCATCACCACCTGGAATAAAATAAACGAAATCACCAGGTAATTCTTGTTAAACCGGAACCGTTTCTCAATAAATTGCAAACCGGAATACATGAGAAGAATAATGGGGATAACCAACGGGTATAAATACCTTCCCTGGGATATCGGCCGGCTGCCGTAATAAAACCAAACAGAAAAAACCTGCAAGACAAGAACC
>WVZO01000513.1 GCA_011772425.1 Candidatus Aminicenantota bacterium | reverse complement strand
TCTATGGCCGGCGATTATTATGAAACATTGATTTATGTCGAAGATGATGAAGAGGCAATTTTGGACTACTTGAAAAAAAATATAATCGCCGACCATATTAGCCTTTGTAAAGGTAAAAAAGCTGTATTCATCGAAATTAAAGCCCGGCAATTCCTTGATAAGGAAATCCTTTCCCAACTTTGTTCAACATTTAAAATACCGATGGTAAAAGAATTAAAACCGGTTTTACCCGTACTCTCCGGCAAAGACATGGAAGTCCCTTTTATTACGTGCCAGGAGATGCTGGAATACAATGAGGACAGGGGGCTGGATTTATGGCAATTGGCCGTGGATTACGAGCGTGCCAGGGGAAATATTCCCGCCGGTGAAGTCTTTGCTAAAATGAAGAACATCGTCAGGATAATGAAGAAATCGATTTTAGCAGGAATCAAGGGTACCAGGTATGAGGACCGCATCCTGGGGTACCAGTCCGGTTTTTTTAAAAAACAGATGCATGAGAATCGTTTACTGGATGGTGGTATGCTGAATCAAATGATTCTTTATACCACGGCCTTAATGGAAGTAAAGAGTTCCATGGGGGTTATTGTAGCCTGTCCAACGGCAGGCTCATGTGCCGCGCTTCCCGGTGCCTGCATCGGCGCGGCAGATGCAATGGGGCTGTCTGAAGATGAAATCACCAAAGCCATGTTGGCTGCCGGCATGATGGGCATATTTATTTCAGCCCAGGCGACGTTTGCGGCTGAAGTTGGGGGGTGCCAGGCGGAATGCGGGGCTGCTTCGGGAATGGCTGCGGCTGCACTGGTTATACTGGGAAAAGGTGATACAAAACAAGCCATTGACGCCGCCTCCCTGGCACTGCAAAATATCTTCGGCATGGTATGTGACCCGGTAGCTAACCGCGTTGAAGTGCCCTGCCTGGGAAAAAATGTCATGGCTGCTGCCAATGCACTGGCCTGTGCCAATATGGCACTTGCCCATTTCGATGCAGTCATGCCCCTGGATGAAGTTATTGAAGCGATGGATAAAGTTGGCAAGAGTATTCCTTTTGAATTAAGATGCACGGCCCTGGGCGGCCTGTCTGTTACCAAAACCTCAAAAAGAATAGAAGAAAAGCTCAAAAAAGGAAAAATAGGCATTATTTAAAAAAAATAAAGCCATCACTGTTGAAATATAAGCCTATTTCAATTAAAATACATTCTTCAAGGTGGGCGGCACTCATACCCTATAGGAGTTGTTCATGACGTTTGAAAAGTACCAACCGGGAAAACATTGTTTTTTTTGCGCATTTTTACAGAATATTAATAAACAGAACATCTTCCCTATAATCGTGTGGACTCTCCTGGTGGTGTTCCCGGTATTTTGCCGGGCCTTGGATCCTCAAAAGCCTATCGAGCATCTCCTGCATGACACCTGGAATGTTGACGATGGACTGCCCCAGAATTCCATTATGGCTATCCAACAGGGCTGTGACGGGTATCTGTGGCTGGGTACACAAGAAGGGCTGGCTCGTTTTAATGGCCATGAATTCGAAATTTTTGATCAATATAATACCCCTGCTATAGCCGGGAATTTTATCAGGACCTTGCTAGAAGATCGTGAAGGATCTCTCTGGATCGGTACCGAAGGTGGGGGATTGGTTTGTTATAAAAAGGGTGAATTTACTCGCTTCCATAATACCACCGGTCTATCCAACAATCTAATCGGTGCCCTTTGCCAGCACCGGGACGGTTCCCTTTGGGTGGGGACCCGCGGACGAGGAGTAGACATTATTAAAAATGGTGGGATATCTCATGTTGAGCTGCCCAAAGGACTGGCCAGTTATGACATTCTATCCATTTACCAGGACAATAACGGGATCGTTTGGATCGGCACCAACGGCGCCGGCCTTATTAAATTTGCAGACAACAACTTCACCATCTATGATAAAAACGAAGGGCTGCCCTGCAACCAGGTTGCAGCAATCCTGGAAGACCAAAAAGGAAACCTCTGGATTGGTACCAATACCCGCGGCTTAATTCGCTATGAAGATGGTATGTTTAAAGACATCGATACCAATGCCAATGGGAATGTGCCCCATGGTTTCTCCATATCAAGAATTGATATTAATGTCCTTTATGAAGATAGTCACGGTGCCCTCTGGATCGGTACCCAAGGTCAAGGAGTGTTCCGTTATTACGACGGAAAATTTTCAGCCTACAGCAAACAAAACGGCCTGTCCCATGACGTGATTTTTGCCATCAAGGAAGACAGGGAAGGCTCGCTCTGGATTGGTACGGACGGAGGTGGATTAAACCGGTTAAAAGATAGAAAATTTATGGCCTTGGACCGACGTTCAGGATTATCCAATGACATGGTATTCCCTATCATTGAAGATGCTGATGGAGCCATTTATATTGGCTCCGAAGGTGGTGGAGTGAATCGTCTGCATAATGGGGAAATAACTGCGATCAACAGTAAAACCCACGGCCTCTCCGATGATAAAGTGTTCAGTCTATATAAAGACCGAAGCGGCGGCCTCTGGATTGGCACCTATGGCGGCGGTGTCAATTACCTTAAAGATGGGACGTTGAAAATTTATAATGTGGATAATGGGCTTTCCAATAATTTTATATGGTCCATTGGTGAAGACAGCTCCGGTGCCATCTGGATCGGTACGGACGGCGGCGGGGTCAACCGTTTAAAAGACGGAACAATTACTATTTATAATAGTCAAAACGGGTTAACCAGTGACAGGATACCTTTTATATTCGAAGACTCCAGCAAAAATTTGTGGGTATGTACGGATGGCGGCGGCCTGATTCGTTTTAAAGAAGGAAAAATCACCGTCTTTGATAAACAGGATGGACTCTCCAGCAGCCAGATTGGCTGCATCCATGAAGATGAAACCGGTGTTCTCTGGATCGGCACACTGGGAGGCGGCCTGAACCGCTTCAAAAACGGAACATTCACCCTTTGTATGAAAAAAGACGGACTGTTTGATAACACCGTCTTTCTTATCCTGGAAGACCACATGGGAAACTTCTGGATGAGTTGCAATCGGGGTATCTCACGGGTATCCAAGAAAGAATTGAATGATTTTTGTGATGGAGAAATCCAGTCGGTTCACTCTATTGTTTATGGTAAGGCCGACGGTATGAACAGTGTCGAGTGCAACGGTATGACCCAACCATGCGGGTGCAAAACCCGGGAGGGAAAACTCCTGTTTCCCACCATTAAAGGTGTGGTCGTCATTGACCCGGAGGATATCAGGATGACTGCGCTGCCCCCGCCTGTAGTCATTGAAAGGGTCCATGTGGATAAGCAGCCATTCAATCCCTATCAAAAGGCTGAATTGGCACCGGGAAGTCGAATTTTTGAAATTCACTATGTTGGCCTCAGCTATACCGACCCGGATCGCGTTCAATATCGTTATAAGCTGGAAGGTTTTGAAGATCAATGGATGGAAGTAGATAGCAACAGAACGGCTTTTTTCACCCACCTGGCCCCCGGTTCTTATCGATTCCTGGTAACGGCTTGCAGCAAAGAGGGTATTTGGAACACCACCGGTGCGTCATTCGAGTTTGTTTTGAAACCTTATTTTTATCAGACCTGGTGGTTTTATATGCTGGTTGGTTTTGTCGTGATTTTACTGGGAATTGGTGCTTATCGCTTCCGGGTTCGGCAGCTTACCAGGCGCAGGCAAGAATTGCAAATCCTCGTGGAGGAACGTACCAATCAACTAACAGAAGCCAACGTGGAACTGGAGACTCTTTTGGATACCTTGCGGCAGGCCACAGAGATCGCCCGGCTGGAACGGGAAGCCGCAGATGCGGCCAACCAGGCCAAAAGCGAATTCCTGGCTCGCATGAGCCATGAAATTCGTACGCCTTTGAACAGTGTTATCGGGTTTACTGAAATGATGCTGGACACCCACCTGAGCGAAGAACAATTGGACTATGCCCGTGCCATCAACCGCAGTGGAGAAGAATTGATTTCAATTATCGATGATATCCTTGATTTTTCCAAGATCGAAGCCGGTAAATTGACCCTTGAATCCATTGATTTTGATCTTGAATTAACGGCATTTGACGTCTGTGAATTGATACTCCCCAGGATCGGAAACAAACCGGTTGAGGTTCTCTGCCGTATGGGTGACAGTGTTCCGGCAGTAGTCAAACAGGATGCCGGTAGATTTCGCCAGGTACTGATAAATTTGCTGGGAAATGCGGTCAAATTTACCCAGGAAGGTGAAATTGAGCTGTCGATAGAAAAGGAAGAGGAGATGGATAATCAATTGCTCCTGCATATTATTGTCCGGGATACGGGTATTGGTATTCCCCGGGAAAAGTTGGACGCTATTTTTGATACGTTTCAGCAGGCGGACGGTTCTGTCACCCGGGAGTACGGCGGTACCGGCCTGGGCTTATCCATATGCAAACAGATCGCTAAACATATGTACGGGGATATCCGCGTGGAAAGTGAACCTGGCAAGGGCAGCACCTTTCATTTTACTGCCTGGGTAGAGAAATCCGCTAAAAAGACCCGGAAGAGACCGGTGATGAATCAACTGGCCGGCAAGCGAATTCTTATTGTGGATGACAACACCAGGCACCTGGATATACTGGAACACCGGTTAACATCTTATGGCATCCAGGTGGTTACGTTGAATAAAGGTAAGAAGGTGATATCCGTTCTTCAAAAAAATTTCCGGGAGGGGACTTCTTTTGACCTGTGCATCGTGGATATGCGGATGCCGGGGATGGACGGTTATGAAGTCGCGCAGCGTATCCGCAGCCTTGAATCCAATATTGCCAATATTCCCTTACTGGCATTAACGTCTCCCCCGGCCCGGCAATTGAAAAACTATCGTGAAGCCGGGTTTAACGGATTTTTGCCAAAACCGGTGTATGGACAAAAGCTTTTAAAAATGATCCGACGATTATTGAAAGGGGAGAAAGATAAGCCACTAAAAGAACATAAAAAAAAGGAGCCGGTATCGATACCCCGGCATTCCCTGGTAAGAGAGGCCGGGGATTCAGTTCATATCTTATTGGCGGAAGATAATCCGTTAAACCAAAAACTGGCCGTGAAAATGTTAACCAAAGCCGGTTATCAATTGGACCTTGTCACCAATGGCAGGGAAGTAGTAGAAAAATATACATCCGACCCGGATCGCTTTGACCTGATCTTTATGGACATCCAGATGCCCGAGATGGATGGAAGAGAAGCCACCAAGGAAATTAGAAAAAGGGGATTCAGCAGGGTCCCGATAATAGCCATGACAGCGGAAAGTCTGAAAGGCGATTGTGAGAAGTGTTTGAATGCCGGGATGGATGACTATATCTCCAAACCCATCCGGCAGCAGGTGGTGTTTGATATGATCAATAAATGGGTATTGGAAAGAAATTCTAAAGCATAGCTTATTGAAAATTACCCGTTTTTCCTTTAAAATTGCCGTATGAAATTGAAAATACGAAACCTCAATAGGCTTACAGCGTTTAGCAGCACTGTCCTCCCACTTCTTCTTTTACTGGCTGCCCAGGGCTGCAAAAAAACGGAAACCGGGACAATTACCGTAAGCGTGGTGGACCTGCGAGGCACACCTGCCCGGGGGGTTTCGGTTACCCTGACATTCCAGCCGACGGCCAGGAAGATAAAAAAAACCACATCCCCAAAAGGAACATGTATGTTTACCGCTGTTCCTGCAGGAAACAATTATGCGCTGAAAATCGAAAAGAAAGGCTATATCACACAATCCAGGGAAAAAGTGACGGTTGCTAACAATAAAGAGACCTTTATTCACCTGTTATTTCAAGTCGATAGGAAAAAGATCCCCGGCAATTGGCGAGTCGCCAGGGCCGGAGCAAAAACCGGTTCGTTAACATTAAGCGCCAGACAAAAACAAGCCATGAGAAAACTGGAGACATTGGGCTATTTGTCCGGGTACAAGGCCGCTCCTGAAACCAAAAACGTCACCATCTACAATAAAGAAAAGGCATATAACGGGCTGAATCTCTACTGTTCCGGCCATGCGCCGGAAGCCATACTCATCGACATGAAAGGGAAAGAACTGCACCGCTGGCGTTATGACATCACGCGAATCCGGGGAAAAAAATGCGATTCTCCCAAGTGCTTATACTGGAGGCGGGTCCACCTGATGGAAAACGGCGATCTCCTGGCAATTTTCGAAGGCCACCTCTTAATAAAAATCGATAAAAACTCCCATCTTCTCTGGAGTTATTGGGGCGGCGCTCACCATGATCTGTTTATTTTGCCTGACCACAGCATTTACGTGCTTACCCGCAAGGCCGTCATCGACCCGAAATACAATCGAACCGAACCGGTTTTAAAGGATTTTATTGCTATCCTGTCCCCGGAGGGAAAAGAAATTCGCCGGGTTTCAATCCTTAAATGCCTGGAAAATTCAAAATATACCCACGTATTGCAGAGGATGCCGGAATCAGGCGATATTTTGCATACCAACACCATCGAAGTGCTCAACGGGAAAGGCAAACTGGCCCGTTTTTCCCCTGCATTTAAAAAAGGAAACGTGCTCATTTCTATTTTGTACCTGGACCTCATTGCCGTTGTAGATATGGAAAAAGAATCGGTGGTGTGGGCAATGGACGGTATGTGGAAACGGCAGCATCAACCCACTGTCTTAGACAACAGCCGCATGCTGATCTTTGATAATCAATTCCCCGTTAATGGTACCCGGGTGGTCTCACGGGTACTGGAATTCGATCCCTTTACCCGGAACATTTATTGGGAGTACCGGGGAACCCCGGAAACCCCCTTTTATACCGGTGACTGCGGTTCTTGCCAGCGCCTGCCCAACGGCAATACCTTGATCTCGGAAACCGGTTCCGGCAGGGCCTTTGAAGTCACACCGGATAAAACCATTGTCTGGGAATTCTACAACCCCCAACGGGCAGGAGACAACAACGAATTGATTGCTGCCTTGTTCGAAATGATCAGGCTCAGCCCGGATTATACTTCCAATTGGCTCCAATAAAGATTTTTTTTGCCTATCCCCTTCCGGTTTCTACGCACCCTCCACTTTTTTCTATTTTTGGGGAACAATCTCCACGATGATATTTTTTCGGGTCATTGTTCCATCCGGTGCTGTCTCCACGAATACCAGGCGGTATCGGCCCAGGTATCCGGGACCTGGCTGCCAGTAGAAAATCCCCTTTTCACGATTCAGGGTAGAACCAACAGGTAACGATACCAATCCGTTGTTGACCACATGATAACCCGCAGCGGTTTTCCCGGACAAATAGATTACCACCCGTTCCAGTTCGTAGATAACCACACGGTTTATACCGGTTTCATCCGGTTGTACTTCCTGGGGTATTACATCCTCGTTATAGCCCCGTTTCACCTGAACTGGTACGGAGTAATCCACCGGGAGATCGATGATTTGAGAGAAATTGAGGAAGTTGGTTTTTTGTTTCGGTTGATACGTGTGGGACATTTTCCCTGTACGGGATGAACCGGTATTACTAATGGAGAAGTACCTGCTGCCGATTCCGTCAGAGTTGCCACCGCTGTCCCTGGCGGTCCACTGGATGGTATGCACAACGTTCGAATAGGCTGTGGTATCCAAATAAAAATACCCGATGGCACCGTTACTATTGGCATAACCCTGGAACGAATTGGCAATATCTGCCCTGTAGACATTGTAGGTGGGATGACCGATGTTGACTCCGTCCACATAAACATTGATGGTAGAACCGTCTGTGGGAATAGAGTTGGGCTGGGGGGTTAAGACCCATCCCCAGTTGATGAAGCTGTCGCCTGAAGCCGTGCCGCCCTGGGTTGGTGTGTCGATGGCTCCGAACGGTTTGACGGCATGGGCGTTGTCGCAGTAAATGGTTTTGGTACCCAGTGTGGTGGTTTTACCTACACCGTCGGTGGCAATAGCATAGAGTACAAAAGTCCCGTTTCCACCATCGGGTAAGAAATTGGTCAGCATCATGTACCCCCACCCGGCTTTGGTTTTGTTGGGATATTGGGGATATGCCGCAGCCACATCCGGTCGAGCGCCTTCCACCAATTGGGCATCCCCGATATAAACCAGTGTGCCGCCGAACCCTCGATATATTTTTACACTCTCGACGCCGCTGTCATCCAACGCCCAGCCGGTAACAGGTATACTGCTGGCAACAGTGGAGCCGTCGATCGGCGTATCAAAAGAACCAAAGGGCGGATCTTTTTCAGGAAGGGAACTGGCCCTGGCTTCATCCCATTCAAATGCATAAAGGAAAGTGTCGGAAGTACCACTGTAAGTGGCTTCCGGGAACGTTACCAGAAATGGTCGACTTTCATAGGGATATATGGCGGTGTCCGTGGAACCTATACCATAATTATAGGTACTACCGTTAACATAACTAAAATCGACATCAACTACCTTTGTGTCTGAAGTATTAAAAACAGCAAAAGCAGTTTTAGTGAAATAAGTCACATAAGAAGAACTGGAATTTTTTATTAACCCAGAAAGTGCCAAATTCCCCAGGTAGTCATACCCGTTAACGTCACCATCAAAGGCCAATTTCGCATAGGCAGCTGTGTGAGCATAGGTGTCCCAGGTAAACCAATAATTATAATACATAACGTTGTTGTAATCATAATTGGTCCAGACCTTAAAAAATCCGTAATCACCGGCGCCCAGGGCATTGGTATATATGCCGCTGCTGGTTAGCTGCGAATTGCTTCCACCCCATACATAGCTGTAATCGTACCCGATAAAATTCCAATTGCTGTCATACAAGTTGAAATTAACCTTTACAAAAACCGCGGATGAAGTACCGGCGTTATGACACCTCCCGGTGATAACAAGATCATCTCTGTAGTCAGGTTGAAAGTAGATGTAAGTGGAATCCAGGGCGATATCCACTGCATTCGGTTTGTCAGGCTGTTCTTCCCTGGCAATAGAAGAAAGTCTGGCGTGCTTTTCTTCTTTTTGGTCCCTTTCCTGGATATAACGTTCCCGCTTTGTTTGCTCAGCCTCAGGATTGCCCTTTTGTATTACCCTGGGTTGATCATGTGGAACCCTGAATAATTTCCCTTTCTCTTTGGCGTTTGCCAAATGAGAAAACGAAAACCAAACCACCAATGTTAAAGCCACTAAAAGAAAACATTTTTTTTTCATATATACCTCTCACTCTTCATCTCTTATTTTTTTCCTGGAAAATAAAAACTCTATAAACCAGGATATTGAATAATAGCATACATTCGGATTATTTTCAATATGTCTTTTTTAAATAGCGTTTCTTGACTGTCCCCTTTCCTCGAATGTATATCGATATTCTCGAGAGCGGCAGCATGACGTTTTTAATCATAGAATCTACCAGGATTAAAAAGAAGTCAGCCGGATTAACGCAAAACGACTTTGGGTTCATCAGGAAATTTTTTGGAATCACGCAAAACGTTTTTGGATTCATGCAAAAATTTTTTGGAATCATGCAAAACGATTTTGATTTCATCAAGAAATTTTCTTCAACCATGCAAAACGATTTTGGGTTCATCAGGAAATTTTTTGGAATCA
>WVZO01000005.1 GCA_011772425.1 Candidatus Aminicenantota bacterium | reverse complement strand
CTGCATAGGGTGGATTTTGACATTGAAGAAGAAATAGAAGAGGAAAAACAAACCGGGAAAGGGAAAAAGACTGTAATTGATGAGGCTGCCGAAGAGGAAAAAGATATCATCCTCGTGGTAGAGGACAATGCCGGTATGCGGGAGTATATAAAAAGCTCACTGGAAAAGCTTTACACGGTGGCAGAGGCAAAAGACGGACGGGAGGGCATGCAAAAAGCCAAAGAGATCATCCCGGACCTTATTATCAGCGATATCATGATGCCTGAAGTCGATGGGTATGAATTGTGTAAGGTGTTAAAAAGAGACGTAACCACAAGCCACATTCCCGTTGTGCTTTTGACGGCAAAGGCCGCGGAGGAGGATGTGATCAAGGGACTGGAAACCGGGGCCGACGATTATATTACCAAACCCTTTAATACCAAAATATTGTTGACCCGGATCAAAAATCTCATTGAACTGCGCCGGCAATTGCAGCAAAAAATACAACGGGAAATGGTGCTGCAGCCCACGGAAATGGCAGTATCACCAGTAGATCAAGAATTTATAAAAGAATTGCGCACCGCCCTGGAAAAGAATTTGTCCGACCCGGAATTCGGAGTGGATGAACTGGCAGGCACCCTTTATATGAGCCGGGCCACCCTGAACCGGAAAACACGGGCCTTAACCGGCGAGTCCATCAACCAGTTTATCCAATCTTATCGCCTCAAGCGGGGGGCTCAATTGCTGAAAACAAATTTCGGGAATGTAACGGATGTGGCCTTTGAAGTCGGTTTCTCCAATTCCGCCTACTTCACCAAATGTTTCAAAGAAAAATTTCACCAACTCCCCCACACCTTCCAGGCCTCTGAGGTTAGTAAGCAGTAGGCAGTAGGCAAACAATTTGCTTCGATTTTTATATTTTCTGATTGGATTTTTATATTTCTATATTTTATATTCCCAAAATCATGAAATAACCAGGCTTTCCAGGACACCTTCACTTCCTTGAACAGATTGCCCTGATCTTTATATTTTTTGATTTGATCTTGATATCTTTGTCCCGCTTTTTCTTTTAGAATCCAGGCAGGTTGGCTGACAAAGACCCATCATGTCAAACAACCGAAAAAATCAATCAAAATAGGAGGTAAACGATGGGACGATTAAAAACCGAAAATTCAAAAAAATGCGTCTCGATTTTAAGGGAATTCATCGATGATTCGCCTTTAATGGGAAGCGAAAAACAAAGAGCCATCCTGGCCCTGGAACAATTGCAAAAAATTACNNTTCTAATGGCAGCAATTCCACGCCGGAATCAGATTCGGGATGTATCAGTAGACCAAGGGCTGACGGAAATCCAGGCTAATCGCGGCGGTTATTAACGGGGCCGTATGGCCTTCAAGGGCGAAGCATTTGAGGTTTGATGCTTCGCCTTCGCTGCACCCCATAACCTTTTTCCGGTTCGCTTGGCACGGGTGTTGATTTTCTTCTTTATATACGCTATTATTAAATGTTCCCGGTGTTTAGAAATTGGAGATAAGGAGTAACTACCTTTGTTCGTTTGGAGAAGGCTTTAGAGTGATGAAAAAAAAGGCAATCCATTTACTGTTGATATTTATTTTTTTACAGCTGTCGTTCGTTTTAATGGCGCTGGACCCTGATAAACAAATCACCCAATACAGTATGCAAGTATGGAATATAGAAGGGGGACTGCCGTCGAATTCTGTTTATGCCCTGCGGCAAACCCGGGATGGGTTTCTCTGGATTGGAACCCAGGATGGTCTGGTTCGTTTTGACGGGATTAATTTTAAGTCGTATACCCGGGGAACAGTTCCCCAATTAAAGAGCAATGTGATCCGTGCACTTTACGAAGATGGAAACGGCACCCTGTGGATCGGCACCTCCGACGGTGGGCTCACCCGGTATAAAGAAGGAGAATTTGCCACGTATCCAATTTCAAAATATAAAGCGTTGAATAAGATAAGTGCCATCGATGAGGACCGATGGGGCAACTTGTGGATCGCAAGCTCTAGCGCGGGACTCACCTGTTTCCGCAGCGGCAAATTCACCACTTATACCACAAAACAAGGATTACCCCATAACCGCGTGAATTTCATATATAAAGATGAAAAGGGAGACCTGTGGGTGACCACTGCCGCCGGGATTGTAAACATACGAAAACCCGGGGTTTTTCACGTCTATGCCTCTCAAGACCTGTTACCCTATTTTAACACGGCCTGTCTTTATGAAGGGGAGGGAAACCTGTGGATAGGAACCGGCGGAAAAGGTCTTTTCCGGTTAGAAAACAACATCCTAACAGCTTATGGACCGGAGGCAGGAGTACCCATCCTGACCATTAATTACCTTTATAAAGACCGGATGAAGAATCTCTGGATCGGGACAGATGGGGGAGGATTGATCCGGATGAGGAAGGGGGCACCCGGTGCGCTCCCCGGTAAAGATCGACTGGCCTGCGGTTTTGTCTATTCCATATACGAAGACATGGAGGGCAGCCTCTGGATAGGAACTCTTGATGAGGGATTGCACCAGTTGAGAGACAGCAAATTCATCACTTATACCACCAGGGAAGGATTGGCCCATGATTACATCTATTGTATCCATGCCGGCCGTGCCGGTGACCTCTGGATCGGTACAAAACAAGGATTGAACCGGTTGAAAAACGGGAAATTAACCACGGTATTGACCATCAAAGAAGGGCTTTTACACAACTCTGTTTTGTGTCTTTCCGAAGATATTTCAGGATGCCTCCGCATCGGCACCCTGGAAGGTTTACACACCTTCAAAGACGGAAGGCTTACCACTCTGACAAAAAAACACGGCTTATCCGATAACCGGGTAAGATGTATACTGGAAGACAGCCGGGGAAATACCTGGATCGGCACTGAAAATGGCCTGAACCGGTTCGACAATAACAGCGGCAAACATACTATATTCACCACAAAACAAGGACTCTTGAGTAACTTCATCAGATTTATTTTTGAAGACAGCTGCGGGTGCCTCTGGATCGGTACGGAAGACGGTCTCAACTGCTTAAAACACGGCGTTATTACAGCTTATAACCTGGTAGACGGGACCGGGAGCAACGATGTCCGATGTGTTTATGAGGATAATGAGGGTGTGCTCTGGTTTGGGACCGGCAGCGGCCTTATCCGGGTGATAATGAAAGAAAAAGATACCACCCGTTATACCTATAACATTCAGTGCGGCCTGGTTGAAAACTATGTATATTCCATACTTGAAGATGAAAGGGGATATCTCTGGCTGGCCGGCCGGAAAGGGATTTCCCGGATCAGGAAAAAAGACTTAGAGGATTTTTCCGCAGGAAAAATCCATCGGCTTGAACCGGATTCCTACGATGAGAAAGATGGAATGAAATCCGGTTGGTGCACCGCTGTGGGATGTAAGACTCGAGATGGTAAGCTCTGGTTCCCTACTGCCCGGGGAGTTGCCGTGATCGATCCCGGTCATATCAAAAAAAATCG
>WVZO01000608.1:50214-56778 GCA_011772425.1 Candidatus Aminicenantota bacterium | reverse complement strand
TGGCTCGTTTTTCCCGGTGCCTTACGATTTTGACATGGCAGGAATGATCGATGTGCATTATGGGTATCCACACCCCAGGCTGCGGATCAAATCCTTTCGAGAACGGTCTTTTCAGGGTTATTCCGGTACCGATGATCAATTGCCAGTTGTATTTGCCTTGTTTAACCAAAAGAAAGAACAAATCTATGCGTTATACAATAATTTCCCACATCTTAAACAAAGGTATAAAAAGCGGTCGCTGCGTTATCTTGACAGCTTTTACAAAATCATTAACAACCCCCTTTTGGTAGAAAAACACATTATGCGAAACAGCGTAGATAATTAAGAAATCCCAAATCACAAATTCCAAATTACAAAAAAAATGGTGCCCTTCGGGCAAGTGTAAAACGCCTGACGGCGATAAACCCCCGGCGAGGGTGTCCTAAATAAAAAGTTTTGCAGGGGTCCAGGGGGTGGTTTTTCAAAAGAACCCCCTGGCTGCCGGAGGCATAGTATTTTCAGGATGGACATTCTTAAATTTTTCAAGTTTTTTCTGTTTTAGTTTTTATGTCCATCCTGTAGATATGAATCGTGGTTAGTATATCCGCACGGAGGGCATAGATAAAGAAAGTTGGCAGTTGGCAGTCAGCAGTTGGCAAGAAAGAAGAGAAGAAGGTAAGTTGATTTCAGAGTGCCCGTGCGGTAGGAGAGATGGGGAAATTCCAAGCACCAGGTACCAAATCCCAAAAAAGGATTCCAGGAGCTCTCTGAAGAGTTCTCCTAAGTTGTTTGGTATTTGTTATTTGGGATTTGGTGCTTTCTTTCAAGTCCCCTATCAGCGGGGCAGCAACCCATAACATCCGCCAATAACGCGGCTTTCAAATTTTAATAAACCAGTCAAAGATCAAGTATGAAATACGACCATAAACCTTTTTCCATCTATTGTCAAGGGTTTTGAGGAATTTTTTTATTTGTCGATCCCCGGGGTGCATAAATTACCTGACCCTCAAATTGTGAAAATAAAAACGGTTGATTGTCTGGAAGATTAACCGGCTTGCGGGCCAATGGCGTTCATCCTGTTTTTGTTTCGTATATCGTTTTGTTAAAGCGCCTGAAACTCCTGAAATAGGATATTGAATTTTATTTCTCCATATAGTAGAATTAAAAATACGACTAATCAAGGAGGTTTGTTACCATGAAAGACCAGATATTGAGTGTAAAAAAGCCTTTAATAAAAAAACTTTTTTATATTTTTATTCTCTGTTTTCTGTTGACTGGCATTTTAACAGCTCAGACAAAACAGGAAACGATAGAATTTATTGAAAAAAAAGTTAATCAAATGGGAAAGGTACAGGTTAATAGTGAAAACTATGGTAATACCTATCAGCAAAGATTAGGTTCTATTAAATTTCATGGATGTAGGGTGTCAGTGTCAAATGAAAGCTTCATTGATGGTGAATCTAGGTCTATTTTTAAATGGCAATTTAACCTATCACAAATGGACCCCACAAGAGTAAAGATAGAAAAAAGTTCTAATCCTGATAGTTGGACCCTATATGTATATAAGAGAGAGGGTGAAGTATCAGCAGGAAATTTTATTTTTACTCATTTTGATTATCTTAGAAAAAAATGGATTACGAACCCCGTTAAAGATGGTGACGTTTTTTGGATCGAATTTTCTGAAGAGCGGAAGGCCATTCAAATAAAAAAAGCATTCATTCATCTCATAAAGCTTTGCGGTGGTAAAGGAGAGTTGTTTTAAAGGCAATAATCAAAGTGTTTTTTATAATTTTCCAAGGTTGTATCCATGTTACGTATGGTAAATTATTTTCTACCAGTTGCAGATACTTTGCATAATATTCGATTAGGTTAACCATATCCACTTTGTATGACTGCCGGATAACATGTAATTATACTGAAGAAAGCCACTTATAGACGGATGCGTATTAAAAGGGAAACGGTGCCAGGTAAATTATTTCACTGGGATAGGTCGCTGAGAAGCCCTCTGAAAGTAGCAATTATACCCACTTTCAGAGGTATAGTTGTCCACGTCCGGAATTTTACATCGAAGGTGCCAGGTACTTTATTCCAAAATAGAAAATTCTGACCTTTCGCCGCAGGCGTTTTAAACTTGCCCGCAGGGCACCTTATCTCTCCTACCGCACGGGGCCTGCGGCGCAGGCAGCCATAGAAGGCCCTCTGGGCCATCTCGAAGGCTTCCTTTCCTTATCCAACCAATCAGGTGACTGAATAAATTTCCTGACCCCCAAATCAACGCGCCAGGGATAGCCGGAGTTAATTCTGGTCTGACTCCGAAAGTTTGGGGTGTGTATCAATCAAGGGTTTGAGGAGGAGGTAGAAAAATTGAAAAATGCCTTTGCGGATTAAAGAGTATTTCAGCATGTATTTAATCAACAAAAGGTAGTTTTCCGGGATATCATCAGATATTTTTTTGGTAAAATCTAACTTTGACGGGATATTGAGATCCGGAATCTTTTTAGAGCGAATCAAATCCGATAATTCAATAAAAGATTCTTTAACATCTCTATCCAGGTCAGCCGCCCTATAAATAGGTGTTTCTCCGAATAACAGCCAATCAGTGGATACATTGAAATGTTTTACAAAGCGTCCCAAGAATTCATAATCTGGTTTTCTGTCATTGTTTTCGTACCTGGACAGGGTTTGTGCTGAAATGCCGCAGGCAGACCCGGCTTCTTTCAGTAATAGGTTTTCTTTTTTACGAATCATTCTTAAACGTTCGCCGATAGTCATGTTAATTCCTCCACCACTCACCAAAATGAATAAAACAAAAAATATTCAAAATGGTGAAGATCGAAAAATAGCTTGACAATTGGCTATTCCTCGGTTTATGCTTTACTTTCATAAGGCTGTATTATACCAAAAAAAGGAGGATTAAACCATGCAAACGAGGAGGAAAACGGGCGTCATGGTCATGGTAATTATTTTAGCGATCTCAAATACTGGCAGACCAATCAAGGCTGCGGAAATCAAAGCGACTGGGAAATTATTAATCCCTACGGCAGAAGGCGAGGCAAAGCCGTACAGCGGAACTATAACCATCACAGAAACGGAAATCTCGATTGTATGCCAGGAAAAAATATTTCAACTCTTCAATAAGTCTGACGCCCCTAAACAGGCAAAAATTAGGATGAATACGCTGGAAGTCAAAAGAATAACCCAGCAGGGAAATCAGATTATTATTTTTCCTAAAGACTCCCTTTATAATCGTTATCGGAACCTATTAAACCATGTATGTCTGATTAGTTGGATGAAAGAATGGGAAAGACTGGTATTTATATTTGTCATCGATAGGGATAGTTCCCAAAATATTGGGAGTAACGCAATAAAGCTAATAGACCTCATTAACCAGCGTAACGACCCGAAATGTTACGAATGTGGGTTTGTAAAGTTTTATTAAAAGGCTATTTTTTCATCAGTCCACTTAATCCCACAATCACCGATCACAGTGCTTACCAGAAGTGAATTGGTGAAGTAAACAATTATCCGGCCCTTTTTTATTGAGTTTAGAACACCGGCAAAATGATGGATGATATCATCCGAAAGACCGGCCAGGAAGTTGTCGAAGATGAGAACGTCTGCTGTAAGCGACCTGGTTATCTCTGACAAAACCTGACCCTTTTGATCCGGATCAAGAGTAAAAACATATTTACCAGCTATTTCTTTTAAGACTTCCGGTTCCGCCAGGCCAAAGAGAGAAAACAGGTTTTTAACTTTGACGTCCCCCGGCAAGCTGGCCGGGCCGGGAACAGACAGGAACGGGATATTTTGTGATCTCAGTTTGGTAATTAACTGCGGTAAAAGGCCTTTGTCTGAAGTAAAAATAACATTGGTCTTGTCTTTATTTAGCTCATCCGGGCTTAACTCTCTTTCTGTATCCCGGGCGCGGTCCAACATCCGGTTAAATCTAATCCAGGAGAAGACAAAAAACACCGCCAGCCACAACACAGTCACCACCAAACCAAAACCGAAATTATTTGGTAATTGGCTTTGCCCCTGGTAAAGGTTTTCGTCTTTCTTGATAAAGGGTGGAAACACCACCTTCTTAGAAAGTAAGTAATTTTTGGCCAAATACCAAATATAAGACTTCTTCATTTCTTGACTGTACTCATTGAATCCTATAAGGTTAGCAAAGCCCCGGCTGCTCAGTTCGCTGCTTACGGATAGAAAAAAAGTGGATGGGAAAAAACTGGCCAGGGTCTGAAAAAAAGATGCGTTGTCTTTCATTTCATTAGCCATGTCTGCCTCATGTTCCATAAGCTCTTTAAAACCACCATTCCAAAAAAGAATAAACATATCCTTTTCTAGCTCACTACCTCGCTTGGATTGATCAAATTTACCTCCCTTCTCAAGACTGCCTTTTTCATAATCCTGGAAAAGCTTTAGTTTAAGGGTATCCATTTTGTAGGGGGATCTGATAGAGCCAGCAAGGCCATATGTAAAATGATATAAAATCGCCGGGACAAGAAAGGCCAGCAAAAACCAGGCAATAACCATGGACGCCCAACCCCAAAACCGGCTTTTTAGAGTACCAGCGATAAGACCTCCAAACAAAAAGAAAAGCAACATGAAAAAAATAGCCAGAGTAAAAATAAAGAAACAGCCAAGGTTTAGCGACACTCCACTAATGATAAACAGGATTATCGAAAATACGTCCATAATCAGGCAGAAAAGCAATAGAATAAACGCTCTGGCTATTAACTGGTATAAAAACAGTCTTTTCCGTTCACCCACCAGTTCCTCTAAAAATTTCAACCATTCATGATCCTTAGACCCGGCAAATCCATAAAGAAGGGATAGACCGGAGCCAAACAGGAGGATAAACCCGGCAAAGGTCATAAACGCGCTGGTAATCTTGGAAAAAGCGCTTTGGCCCTTTAAGGGCTGGTATATAAACATTCGCTCTGAGCCATCAATAAAAGTGGTCATGTAATTAGGAACCGGCCCACCATCGAAAAAGGCCATCATGGGAGACGGAACAAACATCAACCTAATACCATAATTTCCATGTTTGGAAGGATAAATGAAGTATTCATACTTCTCCCGCTCAAATTCCTGGAAATTGTTTTTTTCTTCCAGGATATTTTTATATTGGGAAATGCCATGATAAATGAAATAACCTGAGGCCACCAGGAAAACTAAAACAACGGCTATATATCGACTGCTTGTAACCCTTCTAGCTTCAAATTTAATGAGTTTTCTTAATCCCATACGATCCCCTCTCCAGTCCAGTTTACAAAGCCTAATTTATCTCCGAAAATACCCTGGCTACATACTGACCGAACATATGAGCTTTAGCACAGCTTTGATTTAAGTCCCACATGTGGACATTAGACGGGACTTTTCCCGCGTACAACTCCCCTTTTATGGTTTGCAGGGTATTAATAAGGGTGTCAAAATAAGCGGAAGTCCGGCTGTATATCCCGCGAACATCCCCTACTGCAAGGTAACCTTTAATTTCTGAGAAAACATCTTTTAAAAGGCTGTTTTGTTCCTGGAACGAATCATAATCAAAAACCAGGAGTTTATCGATAACTACCTGGTTATAGGGGGTGTGATTGGCCTTGTACTGCAATTCCTGGTAGTAGTACCGGGCCATGTTCATGTTATCCAAAGCACTATTCACCGTCCACCAAATTGTGTAGAAATCAGCGCCGTAAATGTCGGATATTTCTACTTTTTCCGAAAGTATATCGATATCGGCATGAGCTTTAAAAAAATACTCAGCGCCTTTGATTATTAACTCCCTTATGGAAATTGAACAGGTGAGGACAGCGCCTTCCGTGTTGGCGGTGCCGCCACCCTCATCAAAAGCACTATCGGAAGAATTGGAATGCAGCCGGGCATGGGCATATGGTCCATTGCTAAAAAGTAAGGCCCCGATTAAGACCGCGAAAATGATATGTTTACCTCTCATCATAGCCTCCATTATTGGATTGATTTTGAAATTAAATTTTAACACCTTTTTTGTTTTAGATCAAATGAAGTGTGTATATTATTAACCTTGAAAGGAGTCAGGAAAGTAAACATCCTAAAAAATTTCATGATGAACCCAAAAACGCTTTGGATGGTTGAAGAAAATTTCATGATGAACCCAAAAACGCTTTGGATGGTTGAAGAAAATTTCTTGATGAATCCAAAAAAGTTTTGGATTGATGAAGAAAATTTCTTGATGAACCCAAAATCGTTTTGAATGAACCCAAAAAATTTTTGAATGAACCCAAAACCGTTTTGAATGATTCCAAAAAATTTCCTAATGAACCCAAAATCGTTTTGGATGGTTGAAGAAAATTTCTTGATGAACCCAAAATTGTTTTGGATGAACCCAAAAAATTTCTTGATAAATCCAAAAACGTTTTGGATGATTTCAAAAAATTTCTTGATGAATCCAAAATTTTTTTGGATGATTCTAAAAAAGTTTTGAATGAATCTAAAATCGTTTTGGATGGTTCCAAAAAATTTTTGGATGAACTCAAAAGTTTTTTGCGCGAATCCGGCCGATGTAAGACCCTGCTCTATATTTCAATAAACTAACGATGATTACCA
>WVZO01000608.1:0-50193 GCA_011772425.1 Candidatus Aminicenantota bacterium | reverse complement strand
TTTTCTACCGTAGATAATTCTCTGGTGAAATAGAAGGTGCCAGGTACTTTATTCCAAAATAGAAAATTCTGACCCTTCGCCGCAGGCGTTTTAAACTTGCCCGCAGGGCACCTTATCTCTCCTACCGCACGGGCACTCTTAAAACCTATTGCCCTCCGTGCGGATCTACTAAACCATATTTTTATCTCCAGGATGGGCAGTAATACCTATGAGCTAAAAAAACGTTTAGCCTGCCCATCCTGCAACTCCTATGCCTTCGGCGACCAGGGGGCTCTTTTGAAAAACCGCCCCCTGGACCCCCACAAAACTTTTCATACACGGTCAGTCATCGTACTATGCTTCATAAGGGTATTTCCCATTGGTACCATTTTTTTTCTTATCTTCTTCTCTTCGTGCCCCTTCGTGTACCTTCGTGGCTAAAAAAAACAGAAGCTTATTTATCTCCATTGCAGGCATTAACTAACTGCTCGATGGCGGTGACAACCATCAACTCGGCATGACCCCGCGGTTTCTTTGCATCCTGAAGAACTTTCTTGTTTTCTTCTATCCATCCAGGACCGGGCTTTTTCCCTTTCAATATATATTCCACCGCCTGCAATCCAATATCGGCAATTTTCGCCAGGTCCTTCGAAAGGGTTTCAATTTCTTTTAACACCGGGGAATTCACGATCACTGGCTGTAAATTTTGATGATTTTCTTTCCACAGCTTAAGGTCCTTAATCAGAACTTCTGCGGCCTCTTTGGTGCGGTTGCCCTTCACAAATGCCGCTGCCTGCTTTCGGAATATGCGGGCCTTTTTAGCATCTGGCAGTGCTGCATCCACCACGCGGGTTAATGGGGAGAAAAAAGTATATGTAGCCCCCTGGTGGTGGCGGGCGTATAGTTTTAACGGTTCCATCACATCTACCAACACCTTTAGTGCCGTGGTATCTTTTCCATTGGTCAACCGGCGCAGTATCATCGCCTGGTTTTTGATATGAGTCAGCCCCAGTTCCTCCAATTGGAAACTGATAATGTCCAGGCGCCGGTACATATCATCGACATCGTTGACCTGGGCCGAAGACCAGAATCGCTCGGCAATAGCAGCGGTTCGGGGCCAGATGCGGGAATCTATAGTCTCAGGCGAAATCAATTCCGCCCACATGGTGGCTTCACCACCCAGGATGCGTTTCTTTTCTTCCGGGGTCAAATTCGAATCTTCCGGGATGGGATCATTCAGATAATGAAAATCCGTGGGCTGGGCCAGGTCAATGTAGTAGCCATTGGAAAGAATACTGTTGTATCCTTTTTTAGCTGCTTCCCGGAGGGCTTTTTTCCCACGCCAGGATTGAATCACAATAGTGTTGGGCAGTTCGGGTTGAAATATCTCATCCCAGCCCACCATTTTCTTTTTGTATTTGGTTAAGATTTTAAGTATCTTTTTGTTAAAATAAGCCTGGAGTGCGTGGTTGTCTTTAAGATTGTGCTTTTGCTTAAACGCCTGTATTTTGGGATTGGCGTCCCAGTGTTTACCGTTATTTTCATCACCGCCGATATGAAAATACTCATCGATAAAAAGAGCACTCATTTCTTTGAAAAATTTATTGAAGAATTTATAAGTGGCTTTGATGGTAGGGTTAAAGGTAGGGTCTTTGATGCCATATTCCCTCTCAATGGTATAGGGGCCGGGAGCGCTGCCCAGTCCAGGATACCCTACCAGCCAACTGGTAGAATGCCCGGGGATATCGAATTCCGGCATCACCCGAATACCCCGGTCTGCTGCATAGGCAATAATATCCCGTATTTGGTTTTGTGTATAATATAAACCATCAGAACCCAATTGGTGCAGCTTTGGGAATGTTTTGCACTCAATACGAAACCCCTGGTCTTCGGTAAGGTGCCAGTGGAGAACATTCATTTTCACCGCTGCCATACCCTCCAGGTTGCGCTTGATTACTTCCACCGGCATAAAATGGCGGCAAGAATCAATAAGAAGCCCCCGCCAGACAAAACGCGGCCGGTCTTCGATCATCACTGCCGGAAAATAATACCCCTCCTTATCCGCACGCACAAGTTGCAGTAACGTCTCAAGACCCCGTAAAATACCAATATCAGTTTCTGCGTTCAATTGAATGTATTCAGGGGTTACCATCAGACTGTAGGTTTCATCTTCGCCCAACCGGAGTCTTCCCTCTCGTTTGAAACGAATCCGCAAAGCAGTCTCCAGGGATTTGGATTTGATGTGAATTTTATTATCAGTGAAAAATAGCCCGGTTCGACCTGCCAGCCGCTTCAGCATACGCCGCACAGCCCTGGCAGCCCGTCCTGTATCAGCTTTTGTTTTTTTTTCAATCCCGGCGGTAAAAGATACTGTCACTGGAAATTTCCCCTCCTGCACGGCAACCTGTGCCGGCAAGGGCATTAAATTTAAACGTGCTATTTTTTCCCCTTGTCCCTCTGCACTGTACCATAATAAAAAAAGACATGCAATAATCGTCAGGTATTTTGTATATTTCTTCACCTCATGCTTCTCCAGTTTGAGCTCCTCGTCACATACTTAAAAAAGTGACATTATTTTGGATTCTCTCTATAACTTCTTCTCCAATAGGTCTGTAAAAAGGTCTATGTGCTGTTTTTCTTCAGCCTCCAGTGTTGAGTAGACCTTATTCATGGCAAGTTCTTTGTATTTCCCTTTCATGCGGAAGTAAAGGTCGTAAAGCTTGGCTTCCAAAGCAATGGCAAATTCCAGCACACGTTTCAAGTCTTGCTTCCGGGCCCAGGCCAGTACGTCATTGAGTTTCATCTGGCCTTCCATCAATTGCTCCATTTCATCTTCGGACAAATATTTGCTGTAAAACGGTGTCACTGCATCAGCAGTGGTACCTGTGATTTCATAATACAAATTGGTGATGACTTTTTGGTGGTTTTTTTCTACCTCTTTCAGGCCAACGTAAATCTTTTTTGCATTTTCATCTTCCGTATGATCCGCCATCGCCTCATAAAACCGCCGCGTTCCTTCTTCCAATGCCCAGGCCAGCAAAAGAACATCTTCCGCTTTATCCACTTTTTCAAAATAGGCCATTCCCGTCTCCGGTGGGCCTTCTACAGCCAGCCCATTCCAGGCATTGAAACCACCTTTTAAATTATAGGCAGCTTCAAAACCTCCATCCTGTAAGATCGAAGCCGCTGCCCGGCTCCGGCCGCCAATAGCACAGTACGCAATGATAGGTTTCCTTGGGTCTAACTCACCAATCCGTTCCGGCAATTGAGCAAGAGGAATTAATACCGATCCCGGGATATGCCCCCGCTCATACTCCTTAGGCTGACGCACATCCAGGAGACAAAATTCCTCCGGTTTCTTGCCTTTAATCATTTCACGCACTTCATCCGGCGTAATCGTTACCACCGGCTTAAAATAATTTATCAAACTCATCATTCACCTCTTTTCTTATTTTGCCTCCTGCGTCCAGCCCCTCGGCGAGGGGGGCCGCAGAAGGTCCTTCGGACCATCTCGAAGGCTTCCTTACCAGAACCAACCGATTAGGCGTCCTTTTTTGACATTGAAAGCAATTAATACAAAAAGCCCCGTTTCAGATGGATGAGGAAGCCTTCAGCTTACTTAACTTCTTATCTTCTCAACTTCTTAACTTCCTCCTTTTTGCCCTGGACCCCCCGCAAAAGCTTTTCATACATGGTCAGTCATCGTACCACGCTTCTTAACATATTACCCCATTGAGGCCGCATTACTACATTCCACTTTATCATCCAACTCGTTAGACAGCTGAAATACTCTCATGAATTTCCTGTCGATCCGGTCTTTTATTTTAAATGCAAGTTTACCTGCAAAAGTCAGTGATTTGCGGTTGAAAATGCCGGTGTCATCTCCCATATTCAGGATCAGCAGGTAGACTTCCTGGGGTTTAAAGGTTTGAAAATCACCGCCGGAAAGGGCCGCATACAGGTTTTCCATAAGAATGGGATTCTCCCGTACTGCATAGACACCTACTTTATCAAGGGGGCGGGGCTTAAAGCTGATGCAGTCTCCACCCCCAAAGATTTCCGGGTACTTTATTGACTGCAAATACTCATTGACCAACAAACCACCGTCATCTCCCGTGGGAATCCCGGATTCCTTGAACAGGTCCGACGGTTTCGTACCTGTAGCCACAAATGCGAAATCAAAAGGAATCTCCCGCCCGTCTTCCAGGAGAAATTTTTCTTTTGTATTCTCCTTCACCGGCATATCCTCTTCCAGTGCGATTCCTTTGGCATTCATACTTTTAACAGCTAATTTCCTGACCCTGGGAGGAAAGCGGTGCAGTAGTTTTCCCCTGGAAATCATGGTGATTTTCGTTTTTGACTCTACTTTCATATCGGCAGCGATGCGCCAGACATTGTTTACCATTTCCACACCGGCAGCACCACCCCCAATCACTGCGATATTCAGCGGGCCTTTTTTTAACGCCTCCATAATTTTACACCGTGCAATAAACATATTCTCTACGGGTTTAACTTTGAAAATATTGTCATAGGATGCATCCACCGGACCGGTAGCAATCTCACTGCCGGTATTAAAAGAAACTACATCATAATCCACGGTTTTACCGTTTTTTAATTGAATCGTCCGCTTTCCCGGGTCAACGGTTATTGCTTTATCTTCAATAAATTCACCCCCACGGGACTCAGTCAACCGCTTAACATTAAAACGAACTTCCTGGGGTGTATAGACCCCGGACAGCAACCCCGGTCCCATACCGGAATAGTAATGATAAGAGCCTGCGCTGATAACCGTAACCGTATGCCCGTCACCGGTATAACGGGATAAATTCGTTATCGCTGTTAAATGTGCATGTCCCGCACCGATAAATACCAGCCGTTTGCCCATTTGATTCTCCATAATTAAAAAATTTTTTTCTCATTCCCCTTATTTTAAAAAAATAGAAAAAAAATGTAAACAAAAATCTTTTCTTCTTTGTGTATCTTCGTGATTTTTACCGCATTGTAAATGCCTTCGTGGCTAAAAAACTACTCTCTTCTTTTCACCATCTGGGCAGGAATCCCCACGTTGATGGTATAGGGTCGAATGCGCTTGTGGACCAGGGACGCTGCACCGATGATTGCACCCCTGCCAATACGTACACCATCCAGGACCGTGGAGGACGCTCCAATCCAGATATCGTCGTCCAGGATTATACCTCCTTTTGACACGCACGGTTGGAGCCAGATGGGAATATCCCTGCGGTCAAAGGAATGATTACCTCCAGCGATCATGTAGACGTTACCCGCGGTAAAAACGTATTTACCTATTTTAAAAACACTCTCGGAAATAATGATATTGTTGGGCCCGATGTTGGAATAATCGCCGATCTCAATATCTCCTCCCTTGCAGCTAATGACGGTGTTCCGGCCGATTAGTACATTATTGCCAATCTTCAAGCCGTTGTTATCTTCGCCTTTGGCATCGATGACCGTATTATCGTCAAACACCACACTTTCACCGATTTCGATCTTTTTGGGGTGACGAATGGTCATATTCCTGCCAAAAACAACTCCTTTCCCAACCTTTTTAAAAAGTGTAGGAAAAAAAAGTTTTCTCAGGGCAAACCCCAGGGCAGTAGGTACCCGGGAAAAAAACAGCATAATTAATTCATACTTGAGAAAATAAAAAAAGGAAACCTTTCCCAGGAAAAATTCTTTATACTTTCTAATGGTTCCTTTTTTCTTATCCAGCAGGTCCTTCTGACCGCCGATGTATTGGTCAATTTCTTTTTCTTTATTTTTACTTTTCGTATTTTCGTCTTTCATGCCAATATCCTACACTATTTTATCATTAATTTCAATCTAATAAAGCATCCTGGCTCTTTTTTCACACCACGAAGTCAGTTATCAGATATTAAGGAACCACAGATTACACAGATTACGCAGATTTTTTTATTTTTTTTCTGCGAAATCTGTGGTTTCTCTTTTAAAAATGAGGACTTTGACGAGTCCCTGGCCGTGGGGCGCCGAGGGTTGAAAAATGATAATATTTGCCATATAATAGTCATGTGTTTAGAAAACAATTCCCCTGTTATCAAAGGAGGATAAGCAATGAAACGATTTTCAGTAATTACAGTAATATTGGGTGCCGCTTTTGCCTTTGTGGCAATGGCGGTTTTTGTGCATGGAGCCCAGCCGCCGGGCGAGGTCCTGGAGTACGAAGTAATATCTGTTGAACCCCAAAGCTGGGTAGTCACTGCCAGGGAGACCGCCACAGGAAACGTGGTGAAGTTCCGGCTGCCCCCGGCGGTTTTCAAGGGGCAGACCTTTGATGCCAACCTGGGTTCGGTGAAGCGTGGACAGCGTTTCTCAGTCCAGGGGCCAAGGAATGCCCGGCTGAGCCAACTGATCGTTGAGGAAGGCCTACCAGGAGGCCCTCCCCGTGGACGAAGAAAGTTTGGTAAGCGGATTCCTAAAATAAGTGGTCCACCAAGTAAGCCCCTGGCCTGGGAGATCGTGCACGTGGACCCTCGGAAATGGGTTGTCACCGCCAAAAACCGCCGAACTCACAAGGTAGTCAAGTTCCAGGCTCACCCCGAGGCCTTCGCGGGTTTTCGTTTCCGGGCCAACTTGCGGGGCATCCGCAAAGGGCAGGGTTTTTCAATTGTCACTCCCAACAACCGGCCCATGAATAACTGCGCCACGCTCCTGGAGTTCAAGAAATAGGCGCACTGAATGTTCTCCTCCGCCACCGGCGCCTGGTGGTGGTTTTTCACGTTGCCCTTGCCCTGGCAATGATGCCGGGGGTCTTGCAACTAGAGAACGATAATTCCCCGGAGGTTTTTTTTGCCCGTGATGCCGGGGCGCTGCAGCGTTATAGGCAATTCCGCCAGGAATTCGGAGGCGGTCAGGCTGTGCGCGTGGCATTAAGCGGCCGCGGGTTATGGACAAAGCAGGGCCTGATCTGGCTTGATGAAGTGGAGAATCGAGCGGCCTCGCTCCCCGGGGTGGAGGCGGCAATCGGGCTTGCAGCTCAACATCGCTGGCTTCTCCTGGAATGGCCTCCGCCTGATCCGGCAGCTTTTCGTGCCCGGGTTTTGAAGGAAGGCCCGGACATTGGTGCGGGCTGGGTAAGCCCTGACGGCGAGACAATCACCATGCTGGTGGTGATTGCCGACTTGCCGCCCGCTGCCGAGCGGGAATTGCTGCACCGTCTTGACGATCTCATTGCCCGGCCGCCTGCGAATATCAAGGCTCATATTTCCGGGCTGCCGGTCCTGCACCTGGCAATGGACCGTTCCCTGCTCGCCACAGCGACACGCTTCTTACCTCTCCTGGTCCTGCTGGCAGCGATTTTTATCGCAGTCATCTTTCGACGTTTACAAGACGTGGCTGTCCCCCTGGTCTTCGTTGGGGTGTGTCAGGTGATCCTTTTTGGCGTCATTGGTTACCTGGGGGGACGACTCAACCTGGTAAACATCATCCTGGCGCCCCTTCTCTTCGTTATTTCTTTAGCCACCGCAGTGCATCTCCTGGTGCGTTTCCGTGATCTGGCCCAGCGGGGAATGAATTCCAGGGAGGCGGTGTTGGAAACCTATCGCACCAAGGGGTGGCCGGTGTTGTGGACCGGGTTCACCACGCTGGTGGCGTTTGGTTCCCTTGTCACTGCGAGTGTGCCCCCGGTACGCACGCTGGGGGCCTGGGCCGCCCTGGGAATCGCTGTCATGACTATCCTGGCTTTCACCTTGTATCCCGTCTTGCTGGCGGGTGCCCCAAAGAAGTCAGTGCAGCAGGCGACGCGTCCCTTTGAAACCTGGGCGCGGCGCCGCGGCCGGGCATGGGCCCATTGGGCAGTGTTCCGCCGCCCACTGGTCCTGGCCGGGACAACGGCAGCGTTTATTTTAGCGCTGCTGGGAGTGACCCGGATACAGGTGGAAGACAACCTGGGCAGGTATTTTCCAAAGCGCCACCCGGTCCGTGCACAACTAGAAAAACTGCAGCAGCACGGCGTGGGGATCTATGCTGCGGAATTGATCCTCTCTCACCGCGGCAGCAGTCGCAGTGAAGGGGAAGAGGAGGAAGCCCCTTTCCTGGACCCTCTGGCTCAGCAGCGGCTGGCCCAACTCTCCGCCCGGCTGCGCTCCAAACCGCTTGTCTATGGGGCTATCAGTTCGGGTGACCTGGTGGAAGCCACGATCCGTTCCACTCTGGTTGAAGGCGAGGTGACCGACAGCATCCGCTGGATGGCCCTGGGGTTGATCCAAACGGCCCCGGAGAGCCGCAAGTTGCTCCACGCCTTGATAACTGCGGATGGGCAGAGTGCACGGGTGACTTTACTGGTGCCGATGCTAAGCTTCAACCAGATAGAGCCGTTGTTCCGGGAAGTAATTACCGACGCAGAGAAGCTCTTTCCCGACACTGAGAATTGGATCACCGGCCAGTATCCCTTGATTCTCCTGGCCCAGCGGAAGTTGATGCGTGGTATGATTGTCTCGTTGTCGTTGACTCTTTTGTGTGTGGCCCTGGTTTTTCTTCTGCTGATACGCAGTATTCGCCTCACTCTCCGTGTACTGGTGCCCAACCTGTGGCCGGTGGCGTTGGTATTGGGAGGGATGGGGTGGTTAAGAATCCCCCTGGAAAGTGCTTCGGTGATGACAGTTTCTATTGCCCTGGGGTTGGCGGTTGACGATACGTTTCACACCCTGGGACACTTTCTGCGGCTGGCGCCGCGGCAAGGTTCGGAGATGGCTATCCAGGCAACGTTGGAGCGAACGGCCCCGGCGCACATCTTGACCTCGGTAATCCTGGTTGCGGGTTTTGCTGTTTGTTCTCTCAGTGATCTTCTTCCTGTTGCCCGGTTTGGAGCGCTTTCGGCAGTGGCTATCATTCTTGCGCTGGTGGGTGATCTCCTAATCATCCCGGCGCTGCTGGCGAAAGCAGTTGGCAGTTGGCAGTTGGCAGTTGGCAGTTGGCAAGTAGGAAGAAAAGAAAGAGAATGATACCAATGGGAAATACCCTTATAAAGAGTGCTACGATGTTTGACCGTGTATGAAAAGTTTTTTGCCCCGCTTTTTTACAAAAAAGCGGGCCGCCGGAGGCAAAAAAGTTCTGACAGAGTTCTAATAGGAGTTGAGGATGGACATACTAAAAGTTTTTAATTTTTTTTAGTTTTTATGTCCATCCTGTAGATAAAAATATGGGATAGGATATCCGCACGGAGGGCATTAGTTTTTTCAGAGTGCCCGTGCGGTACGAGAGTTCGTGAATTCTTTGCCTGTCACTTTTCTTCCTCGTGACCTCAGAGATGATCGTAGTTGCCCCCTCTTCCTCGAATTAACATAGAATGCATGATAAAATGTGATTGAAAAGAGTAAAATATAAGGTTAAGTGAGGAGTAAAAGAATGAAAAAAATCATACTCATCTTTTTAATTTCAACCAGTTTGCTGGGAAAGGAAATGAAGTGGGAATTGGAACGGTTTTCAGGTGACCGTGGGTTCTCTCCTGCTTCAATATTTTGCATTTTACAGGACAGTAATGGATTCATGTGGTTGGCCACGGGTAGTGGGTTGATGAAATACGACGCCAACAAGTTCACGATTTATCGAAATATCGCGAAATCTCCCAACAGTCTAAGCCATGATCGCGTCAGGACGATTTTTGAAGATAGAAAAGGTATACTGTGGGTGGGAACCGGCGCAGGGATGGATCGATTTGATCCCCAAACAGATACCTTTACCAATTACCGACACGACCCCAATAACACCAACAGTTTGAGCCACAATAGGGTTTGGGCGATTCACCAGGATCGTACCGGGGTATTTTGGGTTGGTACCCTGGGAGGAGGCCTTAATAAATTCGATCCTGAAACCGGAGCCTTTAAACGTTATCAATATGATGCGAATAATCCCCACAGCTTGAGTAATAATTTGATTTATTCTGTTTATGAAGACCGTTCCGGCATCCTCTGGATTGGAACCATGGGAGGAGGCCTTAATAAATTCGATCCTGGAACCGAAACCTTTACCCGTTATTATGCGGACCCCGAGAACCCCAAAGGAGTAGGCATGCGTTATGTATGGTCCGTTTATGAAGACCCCTCCGGCGTGTTCTGGATGAGTACCATGGGGGCAGGTCTCCACAAATTTGATCCCAAAACAGGAACTATTATCGCCTCTTACCAACATGATCCCACTAATCCCAATAGTCTGAGTAATAATTATGTCAGCGCCATTTACTCCTGCGGTGACGGCAAATTGTGGGTCGGTACCTGGGAAGCAGGTCTCAATCTATTTGACCCCCAGACAGGAATATTTTCCCGGTACGAAACCATTCCCAATGATCCCAATATCTTAAGTGGGCATCCCATTTATTGCATTTACGAGGACCGCGGGGGGATACTCTGGATTGGAACCCAGGGGGGAGGGGGCGTTAAGCTGGACCGAAATAAAAGGAAATTTATCCATTACCACCACGACCCCCACAATCCCAATGGTTTAACTCCCGGTATGGTTCTCTCCATTTATGAAGACCCGGAAGGAATACTCTGGATTGGAACCATTACCGGGGGGCTCAATAAATTTGATCGTAAAACCGGGGCAGTTACCCATTACCAATGCAACCCCAAAAACCCCAACAACTTGAGTTCCAACTGTGTTAGCGAGATTGTGGAGGGCCAATCCGGTACCCTGTGGATTGGGACCTATAATGGGGGACTCAATAAATTTGACCCCAAAACCGGGACATTTACCTGTTACAAACATGATCCCAATAATGCCAACAGCCTGAGTTCCAATTATGTTCACTCGCTTGTTGTTGAATCCCCTGGTGTGCTGTGGATTGGGATCCGTGACAGGGGACTCAATAAATTTAACCTGCAAACGGAAACATTTACCCGTTACCTGCACGATCCCAACGATTCCACCAGCCTGAGTAACAATAAGGTCACTACGATTATAAAAACTCGAACCGGCGGCCTCTGGATTGGTACCGAGGAAGAAGGATTAAATCAATTTGATCCCAAAAATGAAGCCTTTGTTCATTACCGGTTTGACCTGGACAATCCCCACAGTTTAAGTGATAACGATGTATTCTCAATTTATGAAGACCAAACCGCAACCCTCTGGATCGGTACAGACGGTGGGGGACTTAATAGATTTGACCGGGAAAAGGGAACTTTTTCCCACTATACCACCCGGGATGGCCTCCCCGACAATACGATTAACGGAATATTAGAGGACAATCATGGGAACCTGTGGCTCAGTACCAACCGGGGAATATCCAGGTTTAACCCATCAACCGGGGTATTCGGGAACTATGACCTCAGGGATGGGCTTCAGGGCTATAATTTTAACCAGGAATCTCGCTTTAAAAGTCAAAGGGGTGAATTGTTTTTCGGCGGAGTCAATGGATTCAATGCCTTTTTCCCGGACCGGATAACGCATAATTCATATATCCCTCCCGTGGCTATTACCGGCTTTAAACGATTGAATCAACCGGTTGGCATTGGCGGTGATTCCCCTCTGCAAAAGCATATCAGCTATACCAATGAAGTGACCCTCTCATACAAAGATAACATGTTATCGTTGGAATTTGCGGCACTGGATTATACGAACCCAGCCAAAAATCAATATAAATATAAGATGGAGGGGCTTCATGACCATTGGATTCATTTGGGATATAAGCGTGATATCACCTTTACCAACCTTGATCCGGGGGAATACATTTTCAGGGTGAGAGGGTCCAGTCATGACGGGGTATGGAATGAAGAGGGGGCATGGTTAAAAATTGTCATTACGCCCCCTTTCTGGGAAACATGGTGGTTCCAAACGTTGGCTGCACTGGGTATAGCTGCACTGATCCTGCTGTGGCACCGCACGCGCATGAAACGTCTTACCCTCCGTCTTAAAACAGAAAAAGAAATGGAACGTATTTTTTCTAAATATGACATTTCTCCCCGGGAACAGGAAATTATGCACCTTGTCCTGAAAGGAAAAACCAATAAGGAAATAGAAGATGTCCTTTTCATTTCACTGACCACGGTTAGAACCCATATTTACAATATTTATAAGAAGCTGGGAGTCAAGAACCGGCTGGAATTGATCAGTTTTGTGCAAAGATCAGTTAAAATAGAGTGAGTTTAGAAACCGCCTCAACTTGCCTTTTGCTGTGCCGATGCCCTTGCAAACGGGCAAGCGGATACATTTTACACAGGCAAGTTGAGGCGGTAACGAATCGTTAAAATCAGACAGAGTTTTTAACAAGAAGTTTGATTTGTACAGCTCCAACCAGTAACACAGGTAGCTTCCCAGGTTTCTTCGGTGGTGCCGGGATCAGTGGTGGGGCATTTGTGGGGGCAGGTGTCTTCAGTAACACCACCTTTAATGATGGTCATCTCATTTTTTTGCAGATTAGCAACCGTGAGTTTGTTTAACGCTAACCTTCTGTCAAATTTTTTGTTTTTCATGGTTTACCTCCTTTTTTTAATTTTTTTCCATTTTGTTTGTTCCCTCCGGTTTTCTAACTACGGTTCTACGGGTCCGCGGTTCCGTATGCCGTTGTTCCGGAGTTCCACCATAATAATATATATAATTCCCTTTTTTTCAATTATGAAAAAATATGATTTTTTAAAATCATACTTTTTTAGTATAGAAAGATTTTTCGCCTGGTCCGTTTCTTTTTACAGAGAATATCAGAAGAAGATATCGATATTCCCATTGTCAATGATTATGTTATATACGATACCCAAATGGAAAATTCTATCGCCCTTATAAGTAGTGCCAAACATTTCTGCCAGTACCTGATAGACCTTGATCGCATTCTTATAAGAAGCAGCATTTCTGATCCTGCCGCCGACAACGTAAATATTCATCTCCGCAAGACTTTTACCGCCTTTGGTTTTAATTTCCTTCTCAATCTGCCCCAGGGTCTCTTCTATTTTTTCGAACCGGGGAGAGAAGTGAGCCAAAAAACCAGCCCCGCACGTTTTACAATATCCTGCTGCCACCACACAATTACCCACTCCAAAGGTATAAAGCATATTGACTGGCTGATTTCTTCCAAAAAAATGGATGCGATAATCATTCACACTGACTCTAAAGGCATTTACCGCTTTTATCCTGCCCTCCGGTATATCGATTGCCAAAAGCGAATTCCGGCCATTAAAAACCCCTTCGAAAAGGAACACCCCCTTTCGAGAATCTATTTTTCGAGACGTGCCTTTTAAACGCGAAAGTTTCGAGAGTTTGCTTACCTCCGCCATCCTGCCCGAATAGATATCAAATGAGATAAAATAATAGGTGCCTTCCCTTTCACTCAATCCGTAAAGCCTATCAGTCCGGCGAAAATAGGCGATGAATTTAAAAGGTCTTCTCAATTTATACCTGTAAATCATCTCACCAGTGTCGATATTAAGAATATAGAGATACCAGTTTCCCTTTACTGAACCGACAAAAAAATATCTTCGCTGTTCCCTATCGACAGCAGCATTTCCCATTCCAAATTTCATAACCTCCGGTAAGGATTTCAATTGTTCAATTTTCCCTGTTCCGATATCGATGGATGCAAAGTACCATACACCGTTGGAAGATGAAAGCCCGTAAACCTTCCCGGTGGTGGGGTCATATTTAGACCCACTGAGAGGATTGTCTAAAAACAGTTTTTTGATTTCATTTCTCTCAAACGAAATTTTTTTATCGGTCGATACTCCTCTTAGCAGCCTTTCTGCCAGGCAATTATTGGTAATGAAAATGACGGCTGCTGTTGTTAATATTAAAATTATCTTTTTCATTTCGTTCCACGAATAAGCTAAAAACGGGATTTTTCGCCTGAGCTCTTTTTTGACATTTTTTTCCATTTTTTACCTCCTTTAAGTAGAATACATTTTATCACAACAAAGGATTCACAGCAATCGTGTGAAAAAGGGCACATGCCGGAAAAGTCAAGAAGAACGAGTAAATATTTATAAATATTTACCCGTTGAGAACGTCTCTAATTCAGTATCCCCTCAAAAAAGGTTAAATTTTATCCGATTGAACCAAAAACCTGGTATTTGTGTTATCTTATATATTATATATTAATAAACAAAAGGAGTATAATACTATTATGAAACAGAGACCTATATTTTGGTGTTTGATGGTAATCGTCTTATGGGTTATTTTATCCGGGGCGATCACACTGTATGCTGCCATACCGGCGGAAGAGCGGGCGGCATTAATTGCCTTTTACCATGCTGCCAACGGTGACAATTGGTACGATAACACCGGGTGGAAAACCCCGCCATTGGCTGCCGATGGTTTTGCCATGCCCGGAACCGAAGGCACCTGGTTTGGCATCATAGTAACGAACGATCATGTGACCGAAATACACCTGGTTCTGAATAATTTAACCGGATCAATAACCTCGAAGTTGGGCAATTTAACCAGCCTGGAATATCTTGACCTGAGTTTTAATTCGCTCAAGGGCTCCATACCCCCTGAACTGGGAAAACTCAGCAGACTGGAAAAGCTCTGGCTGAGCTCCATCCCATTGACTGGCAGCATCCCTAAAGAGTTGGGAAAGCTCGGTAATTTGCTTGAGCTTTCCCTGTCCGATACCCAGTTGAGCGGCAGCATCCCTTCGGAACTGGGAAACCTGGAAAAGCTTAGTTATTTAGACCTGAACCTTTGCCAATTGACCGGAAGCATCCCAGTGGAATTGGGAAATCTCAAAAATTTGACCTCACTTAACCTGTCCGATAACAAATTGAGCGACAGTATCCCCTCAACGTTGGGGAATCTTAGTAAACTTGAGTATGTTTTCCTGAACAGCACGCAGTTGAGCGGCACCATTCCCCCGGAATTAGGGAGCCTCGCTAACCTGCGATATCTAGGACTGAACAATAACCATTTGACCGGCAACATCCCGCCCGAACTGGGAAATCTCAGCAGCTTGAACGCTCTTTTCCTTTCCTCCAACCGGTTGAGCGGCGGCATTCCTTCAGAGCTGGGGAATCTCAATGAACTCGAGTATCTCTACCTGGGTTCCAACCAGTTGACCGGTGCTGTCCCCACAAGTTTTACAAATCTAAGCCGCCTGTTTTATTTAAATATCGGTTACAACGGTCTTTATACCGATGATAACGGGTTACGAACATTTTTAACCGGCCTGGATCCGGGGTGGGCGGATACCCAGACCATTGCCCCGGCAAATGTAATTGCTGTTCAATCCCCTGCTTCTTCCATCACTATTTCCTGGACTCCTATTACATATACCACTGACAGCGGAGGTTATGAGGTTTATTACAGCACCGCCCCCGGGGGTCCCTGGACATATGTGGGCAAAACAGCCGATAAAACCGCCGGCTCCTATATTGTAGGCGGTTTAAGTCCGGGAACAACATATTACTTTGTGGTAAAAACCCAAACCCATCCACATAACAACAATAAAAACACGGTTGTCAGTGAATACAGTGAAGAAACGTCGGCGACAACCGGTGCACTTGAAGATAAAGAGCCGCCTTTCGGTTCTTTCGATACACCCGTCGATGGTTCAACCGTGGTCAGCAGTATACCTGTTACCGGCTGGGCGCTGGATGACACCGGCATCGATACCGTGAAAATATATCGGCAGCAAGGTACCGGTCTTGTGTATATCGGCGATGCCACCCTGGTGGAGGGGGCACGGCCGGATGTGTCGGCGGCATATCCTCAATATCCCAATAATACCAGGGCCGGTTGGGGTTACATGATGCTGACCAACTTCTTACCCGGCGGGGGCAACGGTACGTTTGTGATTTATGCCATTGCCACCGATCGTGTCGGCAATACCACCACCATGGGAACCAAAACCATACACTGTGACAATGCTAATGCCGTTAAACCTTTCGGTGCCATCGATACCCCTACCCAGGGGGGGACTGCTTCAGGTAACCGGTTTGTTAATTTCGGCTGGGTACTGACGCCCTTACCCAATACCGTTCCCATTGACGGTTCCACTATAACCGTATGGGTGGATAGTGTGGCAGTGGGAAACCCGGTTTACAATCAATACCGGGCAGATATTGCCGCATTATTTCCCAATTACAATAACAGCAATGGTGCCGTTGGATACTTTTATTTGGACACCACTACCTATGAAAACGGCGTGCACACTATTCAATGGACCGCCAGCGACGATGCCGGGAACACCGATGGTATCGGCAGCCGGTATTTTACTATTCAGAATGATTCGCAACGTGCAGCTCACAGCGCAGCGCGCAAAGCGTGTAGGGAACAGGCTTGCCTGTTCCGATATCCCATCCGGGATATTCCTATAGATTATTCAAGACCAGTTAGAATCAAAAAAGGGTATAACGGAAATATCGAACCGCAAATCGTTTATCCTGATGAAAACGGCACAATACATGTTGAAATCAAAGAATTGGAACGTCTGGAAATTCATCTCCCTGATTCGGAAGAATCAACATTGAGCATTTCTCCCCTTCCTATCGGTTCGACTCTTGACACGGAAAGGAGGATTTTTTCCTGGAATCCGGGTCCGGGTTTTATTGGAGAATACCGGTTTGTATTTGTTGAAAAAAGACCCGGCGGACAAATGATAAAAAAAAATATAAATATAGATATTATTCCGAAGTTTAGGAAGTGAAAATGAAACCAATAATTTTATTCTTAATCTCTCTTTTTATTTTTCCTGTATTTATTTATGGAGATATACCGGCGGAAGAGCGGGCGGCATTAATTGCCTTATACAAATCCACCAACGGTGACAATTGGACCGATAACACCGGGTGGAAAACCGCGCCATTGGCTGCCGATGGTTTTGCCCTGCCCGGTACCGAAGGTAACTGGTTCGGCATCACAATAACGGACGATCATGTGACCTACATAGTATTAAACCATAATCATTTAAACGGTACAATCCCTCCTGGATTGGGTAACCTGGGCAAATTGGAATATCTTGATCTTCAGAACAATAGTCCATCTTTATCGGGAAAGATACCGCCTGAACTGGGAAATCTCGGCCATTTAAAAAGACTTTGGTTGAACGGCAACCGGTTGTACGGGAGCATCCCCCCGGAACTGGGAAATCTCAGCAGTTTGGAATGGCTTTTTTTGAGATACAACCAGTTGAGTGGAAGCATTCCCCTGGAGCTGAGAAAACTCGGCAATCTGAAAAAGCTTTTGTTGGAATTCAACGATTTAAGCGGGAGCATTCCCCTGGAGCTGGGAAATCTCAGCAACCTGGAAGTGTTATCCCTGGAAAATAACTATTTAACCGGGGGCATCCCCCCGGAACTGGGAAATCTCAGCAGTTTGGAGGGGCTTTTGTTGGGAAGCAACGATTTGAGCGGGAGCATCCCCTCTGAGCTGGAAAAGCTCAGCAATTTGAAACGGCTTTTATTGTACAACAACTATTTGAGCGGAAGTATCCCGCCGGAGTTGGGAAATATCAGTAATTTGGAAGTTCTTTCTATGTACGGAAACCAGTTGAGCGGGAGTATTCCCCAGGAACTTGTAAATCTCAGCAATCTGAAAAAGCTTTGGTTGGATAACAACCGTTTGAGCGGAGACATCCCCCCAGGACTGGGAAAACTGGTCAATATGAAGGATATTTCTCTGTCCAATAACCAGTTGAATGGAAGTATCCCCCCGGAATTGGGGAATCTCGGCAATTTGGGAGTGCTTTCGTTAGGCAACAACCAGTTGAGCGGGAGCATTCCCCCGGAACTGGGGAATCTCAGCAATTTGTGGGCGTTTAGTCTTTACTCTAACCAGTTAACTGGCAATATCCCTTCAAGCTTGATCAATCTAGACCGTTTGAATAGTGCAAATATCGATTACAATGGTCTTTATACCGATAATGCTACGCTGCGAGCTTTCCTGGACAGCAAAAGCCCGGGCTGGGAAAATACCCAAACCATTGCGCCGTCAAATGTATCTGCTGCTGCTATCTCTGACACCTCAATCCTGGTTTCATGGACCCCCATCGCCTATACCGGCGACAGCGGAGGTTATAATGTTTTCTACAGTACAACAGCGGCCGGGCCGTGGACTTATGCAGGAAGAACAACCGATAAATCCGCTTCAACCTACAAGATAACCGGTTTAAATGCCGGGACAAAATATTACATTGTGATAAACACTCAAACCAATCCGCATAGGGCTAACAATAACTGGGTGGTTAGTAATTACAGTGAAGAAGTTTCTGCAACCCCCGATTTTCAGGTAGACAAAGAGCCGCCTTTCGGTTCCTTTGATACGCCCCTCGACGGTTCGACAGCCAGGGGCAGTATACCTGTATGCGGTTGGGCGCTGGATAATTTCGGCATAGACGGTGTAAAAATATACCGGGAACCCTCGGCGGATGCAGGAGAAGAGCCGGGTGGGGGTCTCGTCTTAATCGGGGATGCTGTGTTCGTGGAAGGAGCACGGCCCGATGTTCAGCAGACATATCCCACCTACCCGGATAATCACAAGGCCGGTTGGGGATACATGATGCTGACCAACTTTTTGCCCAACGGCGGAAACGGCACCTTTATCCTCCATGCCATTGCAGCAGATGTGGAAGGGAATCAAACCACATTGGGCATCAAAACCGTTATTTGTGACAATGCCAACGCAGTCGAACCTTTTGGTGCCATCGATACTCCTGGCCAGGGAGGAACCGCGTCGGGCAAAAAATTTGTTAATTTCGGCTGGGTGCTGACGCCACTGCCCAATACCATTCCTACCAACGGTTCCACCATCACCGTATGGGTAAACGGTGTCCCGTTAGGCCACCCGGTTTACAATCAATACCGGGCCGATATTGCCGCATTATTTCCCGGTTACAATAACAGCAATGGTGCTATCGGTTATTTTTATTTAGATACCACCGCTTACGAAAACGGCGTGCACACCATTCAATGGACCGCCATGGACGATGCCTGGAACGCCGACGGCATCGGCAGCCGGTATTTTATGATTCAAAATAGCTCGGAGGCCACAACGAGCACTGCGCGGAATGAAGGTATGCGTAGGCCGCCCATAACAGACAAGACAATACCAATCGATTATTCGATGCCTGTGAGAATCAAAAAAGGGTATAACGAAAATATCGAACCGCAAATCGTTTACCCTGATGAAAACGGCACAATACATGTTGAAATCGAGGAATTGGAACGTCTGGAAATTCATCTCAATGAAGGAACTGAGGTTGATAAGGGCGAATACAAAATCTTGACCGAGCCCTACAAACGTTTCCGGGGTGCATGTAGGGGTTCGGCCGGGTTTCGTGTTCACCCAGCATTCTCGGGCAGCCTCATAGAAAACACACCCAACAGCCGGTATATGGGGTATTTGTTATCAGGTAAATTATTGAAATCACTGCCGATAGGTTCGACTTTTGATTCTGCGAGTGGTGTTTTCTGCTGGAATCCGGGGCCGGGTTTTATCGGCCAGTACCGGTTTGTATTTGTTGAAAAAGGACCCGGCGGCCAACTGATAAAAAAGAATATAAACATAAAAATTATTCCGAAGTTTAGAGAGTGAAAATGAAAACAAAAATTTTATTCTTAATCTCTCTTTTTCTTTTCCCTGTATTTATTTATGGAGATATCCCGGCGGAAGAACGGGCCGCCTTGATTGCGTTTTACCATTCCACCGCCGGTGATAATTGGACCTACACCACCGGGTGGAAAACCCCGCCGCTGCATACCGACGGTTTTGCCCTGCCCGGGACCGAAGACGAGTGGTATGGGATTACGGTAACAAACGATCATGTCACTAAAATAGAAATAATGTTTAATAATTTAAACGGCAGCATTCCACCGGAAATCGGGAATATCAGCGAACTTGAATATCTCATGCTGGCGGACAATTACACGTTGAAAGGCAGCATCCCCCCGGAACTGGGGAAACTCAGCAACCTGGTCTTATTTCAAGCGTCCGTCAATAACCTGACCGGCAGCATTCCACCGGAATTGGGAAATCTCAAAAGATTGAAATATCTCAGGTTGTATGCCAACCGGTTGAGCGGCAGTATCCCGCCGGAACTGGGCAATCTCACCGAACTGGATGATTTTATGATGGGGATGAATCTATTCAGCGGCAGTATCCCGGCGGAATTGGGCAACCTCCGCAAGGTGAGATATTTTGATCTATATGATAACCGCTTAAGCGGCAAGGTCCCGGCAGAACTGGGAAATCTCGCCAGTGTGGAGTACCTGGGGCTGTACTGGAACCGGTTAACCGGTAAAATCCCGGCCACCCTGGTCAATCTCCAATCGGCAGCCATAAAGATCGACTACAATGGGCTTTATACCAATAATGATACGCTGCGAGCTTTCCTGGACAGTACCAGTCCGGGCTGGGAAAATTCCCAGACCATTGCACCATCCAATGTGGTGGTTTCCGCCCTTTCCGGCACTTCGGTCAAAGTTTCCTGGACGCCCATCGTTTATACCGGGGATACCGGTGGTTATCTTGTTTTTTATCGGCCCTCATCAGGCAGTTCCTGGACCTATGCGGGAATGACCGCGGATAAGTCCGCTTCGTCATACGTGGTTACCGGACTGGACCCGGGGACAGGTTATTGCTTTGCGGTTCAGACACGAACGTACCCGCACAGTATAAATGCCAATACAGTTGACAGCGAGTTCAGTAAAGAGGTATGCACGGCTGTTGGGGCGCTTCCACCTTTTGGGTCCTTTGACACGCCGGTAAATGGCTCCGTGGTAATGAGCAGTATACCTGTTACCGGTTGGGCGCTGGATGATTTCGGTGTTTCCAGTGTCAAAATATTCAGGGAAGCATCGGCAGAAGCAGGGGAAGAAACAGGTGGAGCACTGATTTTTATCGGGGATGCCGATTTTGTGGAAGGTGCACGCCCCGATGTGGAAGCGGCATATCCCGGTTATCCCAATAACCACAAAGCCGGGTGGGGGTATATGATGCTGACCAACTTTTTGCCCAACGGCGGAAACGGGACCTTTACCATCCATGCCATTGCCGCAGATATCGAAGGAAACCAGGTAACCCTGGGAACCAAAACGATTAAATGCGATAATGCCAACGCCGTCAAACCTTTTGGTGCCATCGATACCCCCGGCCAGGGAGGCACCGCATCGGGTAAAGAATTTGTTAATTTCGGCTGGGTACTGACGCCTTTACCCAATACCATCCCTATCGACGGTTCCACCATAACCGTATGGGTGGATGGTGTGTCCGTGGGACATCCCGTATACAATCAATACCGGGCTGATATTGCCGTATTATTTCCCAATTACAATAACAGCAATGGCGCAGTCGGTTATTTTTATTTAGATACCACCGCTTACGAAAACGGCGTGCATACCATTCAGTGGACCGCCAGCGACGATGCCGGGAACACCGACGGCATCGGCAGCCGGTATTTTACCATTCAGAATGCAGGAGAGAGCAAGGTGCAGGGTGCAGGGGGCAGTGTGTATAGGGAACAGGCTTGCCTGTTCCGAGATAGCATCCGGGATATTCCCATTGATTATTCAAGTCCCATTAGGATAAGAAAAGGTTATAATAATAATCTCGAACCGCAAATCGTTTATCCTGATGAAGACGGCACATTATATATTGAAATCAAAGAATTGGAGCGCCTGGAAATTCATCTCACCAATGAAGGAACTGAGGGTGAGGTTAAGGCTGAGGTTAAGGGAAAGATTGAGAGATCTCTTTCAAGCTCTCACTTAACACTTAACACCCAACACTTAACACCAGCAAACACCCCGGCCAGGCGGTATATGGGGTATCTGTTATCCGGTAGATTATTGAAAGCACTGCCGATAGGTTCAACGTTTGATTCTGCGGGGGGTGTTTTCTACTGGAACCCTGGTCCGGCTTTTATCGGCCAATACTGGTTTGTATTTATTGAAAAGACACCGGGTGGTCCCTTGATGCGTAAGAATATAAACGTTAAAATTATACCGAAGTTTTAAAAAATGAAGCAGGAGGATGATATGAAGAAAATAATTATTGTTTTTTTAATTGGTTTAGTGCCCTTGCTTCTTCAGGCTCAAAAGGCAGAGGGCACAGTGTATGGAAAAATATCCTTATATTTTATTGCTAATAAAGGGCAGGTGAACCCCCAGGCACAATTTTACACGAAGACATCCCTTTATACCCTGTGGATGACCAAAAAAGGACTGATATTTGACAGTCCCCACTCACCTTACTCACCTTACTCAACTAAGCCATATCTGCGTGATGTATCCCGCTTGATATTTCTTAACGCCGATAAAAATCCGGTAATGGTGCCGGTGGATATAACCGGTCATCGGGTTAATTATTTTAAGGGCAGGGACCCTTCTAAATGGAGGATCGGTATTTCCACTTCCAGGGCGGTAATGTACAAAAGCCTGTACAACCATATCGATTTAAAGGTATATGGAATTGAAAGACAGATCGAGTATGATTGGATGGTGAAACCCGGGGGCAATCCCGGTGATATCCGCTTTGAATACAAACATGTTAAAGGCACACGGTTGGATGATGAGGGGAACCTGTTAATCGAAACAGGATCTGGTAAATGGGTTCATAAAAAACCTGTTGGTTATCAACGGCCAGGTGCAGCCTGCCCTTCTTCGGGTAATAAAAACCAAATAGATATCGATATAACATTCAAAAAAATCGATAAAAACACTTATGGATTTGCCATGGGGGATTACGATAAAAACCTGGAATTAATCATCGACCCGGTGGTATTGGTCTATTCCACCTATTTTGGCGGACAGAATGAGGATTACTCCACGGCCATCGCAGTAGACAGCGAAGGGAATGCTTATGTTGCCGGATATACCCTCAGCCCGGATTTTCCCACAGAAAACCCCTTTCAAGAAAGTCTTCGTTTAAATGAGGGGGTATATTATGGGATAGATGTGTTTATAACGAAATTATCTTCCTCGGGCGACTCCCTGGTCTATTCCACCTACCTGGGAGGAAGCGACTATGAAATTTGCACCGGCACAGCCGTGGACAGCAGCGGGAACGTATATGTTACCGGTTATACCAGCAGTAAGGATTTCCCCACGGCGAATCCCTTCCAGGAAAATATTAAAATAAGTGCCGGGGGCATCGTCCAGGATGTTTTTATAACGAAATTATCACCTTCGGGCAACACCCTGGTGTACTCAACCTATTTGGGAGGTTATTGGTATGAATACTCCGGGGGTATCGCCGTGGACAGCAGCGGGCACGCTTATGTTGCCGGGACTACGGCCAGCGAAGATTTTCCCACAGAAAATCCGTTCCAGGAAAATCTGCGCAAAATTGATGAGGGATACTATGAAGATGCCTTCATCACGAAATTATCGCCCGCGGGTGACACGCTTGTATATTCCACCTACCTGGGAGGCAGCGGGTATGAAGATGTTGGCGGTATCGCCGTGGACAGCAAAGGGTACGCTTATGTTGCTGGGCTTACACCCAGCGAGGATTTCCCCACGGAAAATCCCTATCAGTCAAACCTAAACCAGCCATTTTCAGATGCCTTCGTAACAATACTCGCCCCCTCCGGAAGCCGCTTAGTCTACTCCACTTATCTTGGAGGAAGTGAAATAGACGAGGCCGCCGGTATCGCCGTGGATGCCCGTGGAAATGCTTACGTCACCGGCTCTACAACCAGTACAGATTTCCCGGTAATGAATCCCCACCGGCAATTCCGGGAAATAGTGGATGGAGATGAAAATGTCTTTGCAGTGAAAATCCGCCGCTTTCCTTTCTCTATCCAGGTATACCGCCGGGAAGAGAGGGCATGGCTCATCCGCAAACAGGCTGCCGAAATTTTGTTGACCGTTGATAATCCCGGAGATATCCCGGTTTCAAACTATGTTATATACAGGAAAGAATCCATAGGTACAGATCAATACCAGGCAATCAAAGACTTCCCGGCCCCGGAAGTCCAGGGCGGGATCTATACCTATTACGACTTACTTCCCCGTGGGGACAGGGCGTATACCTATAAAGTAGAGGCACTGGACGCCGACGGAGTGGTTATCGGAGAATCCAATGAACAAACCATATAATATGATAAATCCAGGTTTATATCCATTGCACAAAACCTTATTTTCTAGTAAACTTTTACAGAGTAATTATAAAAGGAGGTGCAAATGAAAAGAACATTATTATTCGTGTTAATGCTTGTAGTATTTTTGGTGGTATTGGGAAAAGGAAATGGTTTTGCCGCTGACCGGTTGATGATAGTTGCTTCTGCCAATTATTTTAGCCCGGGAGATAAGGATTTTAAAGATTTTTACGGGAAGGGGCAATTCTATCCTGAGTTGAAGGCGGGATTTAAAGTGTCCCCGAAGTTGTATCTATGGGCAGGGTATGGTTGGTTTTCAGCCAAAGAGACTACCCCGGTTTTGAACCTGGAAGCAAAAGCAAAACAACAGTTTTTATCTGCCGGACTGGGTCTCCTGTTAAAAATTTCCTCAACATTTGATTATAAAGTTGAAGCGGGTTTATTTTTTGTTAGTTATAAGGAAGAGGCCCTGGGAGCGGAGGTTAGTGATTCAGCTATTGGATTAAGGCTGGACAATGGTGTGACGTTTCATATGACCCGGCACCTTTTTGTTGAGTTTTCCATTGGTTTTTTAACTGCCTCCGATACCATCGATGATATCACGGTAAAGCTGGGCGGTTTAAAGGCAGGTATTGGCCTGGGAGTTTTATTTTGATCTTCCCACAACCGGTGCCTGAAGAGCAACAGCACAGAAGGATGTAAACATTAAAATTTAACTTTTTTCTCTCCAGCGGTTGAAAAAAAATACAATATAGTGTAATATATAACCGTCAATGGACATGGAATGGTCAGAAGATCACCAATTGAGGGTTGTATTTTAATGTAAAACGTTTATTATTGTGAGGATTAAGATGCCAAAGAGAAAAGACCCACGGGTAAGCAAAAAATTTATTGTCAGTTTTAACGAAAGCGGCTTTGACGAACTTGGTTTAACCAAAAACTTATCCAAAACCGGTATGTGTATCGGTTCTCAAAAGGAAGTTCCTTCCAAAACAGAGATTATTGTATCGATCGCAGTTCCGGGTGAAGTTTTTAACTTGAAAGGTGAGGTAATATGGTGCAGAGAGTCCGACGATAAAGACGATAATGTCCCGGATAGTATAGGAATTAAAATAACCGAAGCACCGCCTGAATATTTGAATTTCGTAGAATATATGCGGCATCAGAATATTGAGCTCGGTAAACCTGAGTTCTAACCACTGATTAACACAGATTAAGGTGATTCCCAATCCCACCTTTTCCCACCAATACAAGAAATCCTGGTCATCCTTTAATCCTGAAAATCCTGGTCTAGTCCTTTGAATCCCGGTTATTTTTAAGAGAGGTGAAACCCAGGAAGAGAAGGATACCCATTCCACCGCATCCGAACCATAAGGCATTGGGCCCAAAAGAAGCATAAATCTTCGCACCTATAGTCGGACCAACAGTCACCGCCAGAGCAAATGCAAAACTGAATAATCCCATGTATTTTCCCCGCACTGTGTCATCCGAGTGATTGGCGATTAACGTGGCCAATGATGGTATGGAAAGAATCTCACCCATTGTCCATACCACTACGGTAAAGGCAGCAAATATAAACCCCCTGCCCAACGGCATTAACGCAAAACCAGTCCCAAACAACAGCACACCCAGGGCAATTACCTTTGCAAGTTTTTTTTCTTTTAAAGCGTCCATCAGCAGCATTTCAAATAATACGATCAAAATAGTATTAATGGCAATTAAAAGACCGATGCGGTTCTCCTTAAAACCGTAAATGGTACGGAAAAACAGGGGAAACGTATTAAATAACTGGACAAAAATAATACCCAATAAAAAGGTAAAAACCAATACCTTAAGAAAGTAGAAATCTTTCCACACCGACCGGGGAGGGGGGGCGGAGGCGGCCCGGGGTTCCTGCAGCGGTCTGGCGGTTTTAAAGAATAACATAAATATAACAGCAGCCAACAAACAGGTTATGCCGTCAATCCAGAAGAGCAAGCTGTAATTGATAAGCGCCAGGTATCCACCCACTACCGGGCCGATAGTAAAGCCAAGGTTGGTTGCCAGTCGGTTCAAGGCAAATCCTTTGGTTCTCAATTCCGGCGGACATACCTGGGAAATAGCCGTAGAATTAGCCGGGTGCAAGGCTTCACCCACCATGCCCACGAAAAACATCATTCCCCAGATGAGCCAATACGAGATCATCAGCTCCAACAGGATAAAACCGGTGCCTGTAAGTATTAAGCTGATTTTCTGGACATTATAGGCCCCTAAAACATCGGTGAGCTTTCCTCCTAAATAGGAGCCTAAAAGTGCCCCAAGCCCGTATCCGCTGATCACCTGCCCGGCCTGGGTGGTAGAGAAGTTAAAGGTTTGGGTCAGGTAAAGTGTCATAAAAAATAAAACCATAGACCCGGTGCGGTTGATAAACTCCACCAATGAGAGGAGCCATGCCTCTTTGGGCAGACCGGAGTAAGCCTCCTTATACAGGGAAAAAACCTTTTTAAGAATAAACATCTCGCAATGCTGCCCATTATTCCAAAATCTCCACTATTTGTCAACTGATAAAATTTTAGCCACAAAGTTACACAAAGGGACACGAAGGTGAGAAGAGAAGAAGAGGACGGTGAATCAGTGAATCAGTAAGTCAGTGAAACAAATGGTAATAATTCCAATGGGGTACGATGGCTGAAGCCACGTAACACAGGCTGACCGTGTATGAAAAGTTTTTGCGGGATCCAGGGGCGGTTTTTTCAAAAAGAGCCCCTGGCGGAGGCAAAAAAGCTTTTGCTTGAATATTTTTCTTTATCATGATATATATAGTCTTTAATAAAACGCGAAATGGAGGTAAAAATGGTTCATATTAAAAAAGATCAATTAAAACCTATTGGTGTGTACATGGGGGCGGTGGTATTGACTGCACTGCTGTTGACATTAATCCCATCCTATTCATTTGCCGGTGAAACCAATGAACAGGTAGATAAACTGTTGGAACCATGGACCAAACCCGGGTCACCGGGTTGTGCCCTTGCTGTGGTTAAAGATGGCAAAATTATCTACAAAAACGGGTACGGGGAAGCGAACCTGGAACACGGCGCTGCCATCACCCCGGAGACGGTCTTTTATATCGGCTCTGTTTCCAAACAATTTGTGGCCTTTTCCATTGCACTCCTGGAAGCACAGGGCAAGCTGAGCTTTGATGACAGTATCCGCAAATATGTGCCCGAATTACCCGGGTACTGTGATGCGGTTACTATTCGCCATTTAATCCACCACACCGGCGGTATTCGCGGCTACCTATCACTGCTGTGGTTGGCCGGCCTGGATGAAGACTTTTATCACAGCGGAGAAGATGTTATTAAAAACCTGTTGGTGCGCCAAAAATCACTGAACTTCAAACCGGGCGAGAAATATCAATACAGTAACTCCGGTTACCTGCTGCTGGGTGAGATTGTCCACAGGGTCAGCGGGATGAGTTTCCGGGAATTCGCTCAAAAAAATATCCTGGATCCCCTGGGTATGAAAAATTCCCACTTTCACGATGATTTTTCCGAAATAATAAAAAACCGGGCAATGTCTTATTTTCAACACCCCAAACGAAAAAATGAATACACCGCTTTTATTTCTAAATTCGATCTTGTCGGTTCCGGCGGTCTTTATACCACTGTAGAGGACTTGTTTCTCTGGGATCAGAATTTTTATCACGGCAAAGTGGGAGGTAAACAAGTAATAGAAACAGTGCTTACCAGGGGAAAGCTCAATGACAACAGTGAGCAGGTTTATGCGTTTGGTCTCGTGCACGGGCAATACAAAGGCCTTAAAACCGTTTCTCACGGCGGTGCATTGGGAGGATACCGTGCCATGCTGCTGCGCTTCCCGGAACAGCGCTTCTCCGTGATTTGCCTCTCAAATTTCGGAGGTTTTAATGTGGCAAAGATAGGTTACCAGGTGGCGGATATCTATTTGCAGGACCAGCTTAAAACCCCTGGTTCCCCAAAAACCGAGAAAAAGAAAACCCGCTTTGCCAAACTCTCTCGCAAGCACCTGGAGGATAAAACCGGTGCTTATTTGAATCCTGGAAGCAGACGAATTCTAAAAATATCGGTATCGGATGAAGAAAACCGATTGACATTGCAATTGGCTTCCAGGAAATACCTTTTAGCCCCGGTTTCCAAAACCAGATTCAAAATCCTTGAACTTAACGAGGACATATTTGTAGTATTTTCCCGGGAAAACAAAAAGTCTCCTTTTACCATGCAACTATTTGCCGGAGACCGTTTGGAAGATACGTGTAAACCGGTCCAACTGGTTTCACCTTCGCCGGAAGAACTAGAACAATACACCGGTGAATTTTTCAGTCCTGAGTTGAATGTAACTTACACGTTTGTCATCAAGGAGGGGAAGTTATGGCTCGAATTTAGGAATGCCCCGGATTCGCCGTTCAATCCGACAATTAAAGATGAATTTATTCTCGAAGGTATGGTGATTCGATTCTCTCGTGACAGTGAGGGTAAAATTAACGGGTTTACGGTGGTAGAGGGATTGACACGCATCCCGTTTGGAAAGGTATAACAGTTAGTTAATGTCACGCATCAAATGATGTGCAAAAGTTTAAATCCGAAGCACGAAGCACGAAGCACGAAGCACGAAACAAATTCAAAATCCAAATGTTCAAAATTCAAAACAGCATGAAACGATGCGTTAAGGTTCCTTTCGGTTTGGTCATTTGAATTTTGGTCATTCGGATTTGGTTCGAATTTCGATATTCTCGGTTTTTTATTCGAATTTTAAATGGTTGGTTCATTCTCCTCAGATGGATCATGTTAAATTGCCGAAATTGGACACCAAACTTTCGAAACAGCGTACTAGCAGACCCTGGCGATTCCTTTTTCGCCCCTGGCTTTTTTGAGATTATTCAAGAATGCTTTGTAAAGGAAACTGTGTTCATCCAACTGGCAGAGCTGTCGATACAGGGGTACAGTAACTGTAAAGGCGGTAATTTCCGGTGGGATATGCTGGCGCATGGCAATGTCTGTGGCGCCGATTACCGCCTGGGGGTAGTCCAGGTCTCTAAGCAGCGACAGCAATTGCATGCATCCGGAACCAAAGGGTGCAATCACCGGTGGAATACGGTCTTCAGGTGAATGATAATACTGGGCGCCCACCATGAGCACACTCAACTGGTCCGGGTTGACCAGGAAGGTAACGGTTTTCAGGTACTCGACATTGTCCTGCCGCAAGGGACCGATTAGAATATGAGGGTGTTCCGGTTTGTATGGTTTGAGATGGTTAAGCCAGCGGTCCATTAATTCTTCGGAATCCTTTAATCCTTCGGTGCCAACCAGGAACTTGAGAAAATCTTGCCGGGTCCGGGTCTCTTTGCTGAATATCCAGTAGGCACATCCACCGCACCCGGAATTCTCCCGGGTGACATGCAGGGTCTTACCCTCGCGCCAATCCGGGTATGATTTGTAAAGGCATATATTTTCCCCCAGTTCCGATTCCACTAATGGTTCAAAAGGAGCCGGGTCCGGCGCATCGTAAACCCCAATTATAGGAACCGTAAGTTCCAGTTTTTCGATAAGTCGTCCTGCATCGGGTAACTGTGACATTATTTCCTCCTAATTATTTCTAGCCGCATCTCCAGGTAACAATAATACCCAACTGGGGTAATATTGTCAATATCCGATATTGTAAAAAGGAATTTTTTGCCAGCGAATTTTTTACCGAATTATTTACAGGCCGGTTTTAGTCATGGTATAAAATTCAAATAAAAAGTCCCGGAAGAATTGAAAGAACTGTTTGAGAGAAAAGCAGCACAGTAGATCAATTGGCAATTGGCAAACAGGAAGAGAGGAAAAGAAAATTACAAATTCCAAATCCCAAATTACAAATTACAAACAAAAGAGGTGCCCTACGGGCATATTTATTAACGCCTTCGGCGAATAATAACTAGCCTGAATTCTTTCCTCTAAAGGGCTTAGAGCAGAGAGCAGACAGCATAGTAAAAAAGGAGACAATCCAATCTTCACTCCTTTTCATTGATGTTTAGACCCACAAAATTGTTATTTTTTGATACATTTTTGCAGTAAGCTTGAACAACTTTGCAGCTTTTTGCTTCAGTTTTGTTGTAAATTGCTGCAAGTTTGCAGTTCTGAGCCATATCCCTGAAGTAAGACTTAACAATTTCGTAATTCTTTTTTACAATTTTGTAATAAATTACTTCAAAATTGTAATCCCGAGCTTCATTTTTGAAGCAAATTCTAACAATCTTGAAGCTTTTTATTACAATTTTGAAGCTCTAAGCTTCATTTTTGTAGGAAATTTGAACAATCTTGAAGCTTTTTATTTCAATTTTGTAATCCAGGGCTTCATTTTTGTAATAAGTTTTAACAATTTTGAAGCTATTTTTTACAATTTTGTAGAAAATTACTTCAATCTTGTAGTAAATTACTTCAAAATTGTAGTCCTGAGCTTCATGTTTGAAGTAATTTTGAACAACTTTGAAGCTTTTTACTTCAATTTTGTAGTAAATTGCTGCAAGTTTGCAGCAGATTTGAACAAGTTCGCAGCTTTTTGCTGCAATTTTGCAGAAAAAATGGACAAGATTTTTTAACTGGCCCGTTTCTTTAAAAGAACTACCACAGAGAGCGCAGAGGTCGCGGAGAAATAGTTTTATAACAAAAACAAAAAACATCTTTGCGCTCTTTGCGGTGAAAAGAAATATTCTGCCAGAAAATGGCAGGATTTTAGAGTCAGGTAACCGTTTTTCTCCGTTTCTTCTCTTCTTCTCTTCTCATCTTCTTATCTTCTTTTTCTTGCCATCTCCAGGTTTTCCTGGACGGTTTTAGTACTGGGATGCTCTTTTCCCAGGAATTTTTCGAAAATAGGAAGGGCTTTTTTAAAATATTGGATGGCCATTTCACACCGGCCCAATGAATCATACGCAAGCCCCAGGTTGTTCCAACTGGTGGCAACTTTCCCATGTCCGTCTCCACAGGCTTTTCGATTGAGCTCAAGGCACGTCGCAAAATATTCCCCGGCGGGCTGGTAATTTCCTAATTCTAAATGGCATAACCCGATTGAATTCTTATATTCCGCATTTCCAGGGTCCAATCGATCGGCTTCCAGGTAAGAATCCAGGGCTTCTTTATATTTCAATTGCAGGAAATATACATTCCCCAGGTTATAAGCTGTTTCCGCATATTCCTCTCGCTTCACCTTCTCTTTTTTCCTCTGGTTTTCATACAATTCCGCCGCCCTGGAAAAATCACCTTTCCTGTACGCTGCCAGTGCTTCTTCCCTGGCCTTCTTATCCCCTTCTTTTAATTCCTTTAAGGCTTTTTCCGTTTATTCCAGCGTTTTCTCATACTCCTGTATAATTAAAGGTTCAGCGATTTTCTTTCTAATTTCCTTTTTAAGCTCAGTCAAATCCCCCGAATCCTTTTGAACCGGGGAAAAAACAATAAGAAGAGCAATAATACTGGCAATTGAACCCAAAACACTAATAAGCGTATGAGTTTTCGTCCATTTCTTCCGCGACTTCTCAGGCTGTATCCCCAGGATGGCCTCAATCTCCTCAGGCTTTCGATTCTCAACAATCAACGCCTTTAATTCGGCTTTTCTTTTGCCGGCAACATTTTCAAGATTCAATTCTGCCGCCAAAGCCTGTAATTCATACTTCTTCAGCTTTTCAAGCCGTTCCCTGTAATCCACATTCCTCTCCTTTTTATGATTCATACTCCATTATAAACAATGGAAAAGATAATATCAATAGAAAAAAACAGACTGGTGTTACGTCCACGTTGAGATGACGGTAAACCAAACGCCCGAAGGGCTATAAAAAATTTTGATCAAACTTTTTTAAAAGTTTGGCCCCCGGCAGGGCCGCCGGAGGCAACACGTCAATCAATGGCGGATGTGACACCAGGAAAAACAAAAAAAATTATTTTTCATCCACAACTATTGACAATTATACGTATCGCAGGTCGGTTCATCGGTAACACAACCGCATTGGCTTTTAATCCAGGAAGGGCACAAGGCAGTCCTGATCCCTCCATAGACAACGTTCATTTCATCATTGTCCAGGTGGGCAATGGTTTTTTTGTTTAGCTTTAATTTCTCGCTAAATTTTTTCGTTTTCATGATACCTCCTTGTTCATTAACTTTCTGAGATAGATTATAGACCAATAAAAGGTAGTGTTAAGTACTTCGTCTAAATTTTTTATTTTACAATCGATTCCTGATGTGCTATATTTTAAGCCGGGAAAAGAAAATGAATGAACTGGAGAATATACGCTTTGCTGTCCGACAAATGCAGGCAATGGTGAAAAATAACAGGTGTAAAAATGAAAACAAAAACCATATCAATACCCAAAGGAGGCATGTTAAAAATGAAAACAAAAAATATGCATATCCATACCCATATGGTTTCGGCATTTTTGCTTATTTTACTGGCAGTACTGCCCATGCTGGTCATGAGCGGCTGTCAGCCGGCAGATGCCGGCACGTTGTCGAAATCAGATAGCAAATTCATAGAGGGCACAATGACGGACAAAACAGACTATTCAACCTTGTGGAAACAAGTAGAAGACTTCAACCGCAAAGGCCTGCCCAAATCCGCGTTAAAGGTGGTAGAAGAGATATATAAAAAAGCCAAAGCCAATAACAACGCCGGTCAACTGGTAAAAGCACTGATCCATAAAATGCGCTATCTCCAGCAAGTGGAAGAAGAAGCCTTTTTTAAAGCACAGAAAGAATTAAATGAAGAATTGAAAGAAAGCCGGTTCCCGGTGACCCCGGTGCTGCATTCCATGCTGGCGGAACAATATTGGAACTACTACCAGACTAACCGCTACCGTTTCCTGGAACGCACAGAGACATCAGCGGATTTTAAACAGGATGACGTGCGAACCTGGAGCCTGAAAAAAATCGTGGAAACCGTGATATTTCACTACGGCAAATCCCTGGAAGATGCGGAAAAATCAAAGGAAACCCCGGTGAATGTATTCGATGAAGTTATCGATAGGGGAAATACCGGCAGGAAGTTCAGACCCACGCTTTACGATTTCCTGGCCCACCGCGCTGTTGATTTTTATATGAGCAGCGAACCCGGTCTAACCAAACCTAAATACCAGTTCACCCTGAACAATCCCGATTATTTTTCCCCCACTGAAGCTTTCGCAAAACTGGAACTCTCCACCAAAGACACATTTTCCTTCCAATTCTATGCGTTAAAATACCTGCAAGACCTGGTGACGTTTCATCTTAAGGATAAAACACCTGACGCCCTGGTGGATGCCGACTTGAAACGGCTCAGGTATGTATATGAAAACGCTGTGATCAGTAATAAAGAACTCATCTATGAAAAAACCCTGGAGCAGATGCTGGATAAATATGAAGGAAACGAGGCGGCGGCTGAAATCTATTATGAACTGGCGTGCCTGTACGAACGCCTGGGGGACCAATACAAACCGGGATATTCCGAGGATTATAAATGGCATAAGAAAAAAGCCCTTGAGTTGTGTAAAAAAGCCATTAAAAAATATCCGGGGTCCATTGGCGCAACCAATTGCCAGGGTCTAATCAATAATATAGAAGGGAAGAAATTGGACGTAACCCTGGAACGGGTTGCCGTGCAGGGACAACCGTTCAAAGGTCTCCTGGAATATCGGAATGTGGGGAAGGTTTATTTAAAAGTTGTCGAGACCGACCGGGAAGAACTATTAAACATGCAGCGGAAGCGGCGCCAGGACATGGGGGCATATTTTATTGGAAAACAGGCGGTAAAACAATGGGAGGTGACGCTCCCGGACGACGGCGATTACCAGACCCATTCGCTTGAGATTAAGTTAGACAGCCTGGATTGGGGGCAATACGTACTGCTGGCAGCCAATACGGCAAATTTCGACTTTAAAAATAACCCGGTGGCTTATACTATTTTTGTGATTTCCAATATTGCCTATATCCAACGCATGGAACCGGACAAGAAAAAAGGATTGGAATTTTACCTGGTAGACCGCGACACGGGCCAACCGCTCCAGGGTGCATGCGCACAGGTATGGAATCAACGGTACAACCGTTCCCAGAGAAGGTATGAGGGTGAAAAAGGCCCGGTGTTCAATGCTGACAAAAACGGGTATTTCAATATTCCCTACGACTCGACAGGTAATTATTTCTACCTGGAACTTATCCAAAAAAACGGAGAGGACAGGCTCTACCTGGATCGAAGTTTCAATGTATACCGTCCTTACGATTATTACAGGAAAAAAATACGTACGATTTTCTTTATTGACAGGGCCATTTATCGACCCGGGCAGACGGTTTATTTTAAAGGTATCATGTTGGATGTAGACCCCAGGAACGGAGAGAAAAATAAAATCCTGGAGAATTTCTCCACCCAGGTTATCTTGTACGATGTAAATAACCAGAAAGTCAGTGAATTGGACCTCAAGACCAATGAATACGGGACGTTCAGCGGTACGTTCCAACTGCCCACCGGGGTATTAAACGGAAATATGCGTATTGCCGACCGCTATGGGAGCGTTAATTTCCTGATGGAAGAGTACAAACGGCCCAAATTTAAAGTGACCTTCAAACCCCTGGAAAAAACGTACCGCCTGGAGGATATGGTTGCGGTAAAAGGTGAAGCCAAAGCCTATGCAGGTTATGCCATCGATAATGCCGAGGTGAAATACCGGGTGGTGCGAAATGCCTTTTTCCCATACCCATGGTATTATTTCTTTTATTACGGTGGATATGTGCCGCATTCGCCAGCCATGGAGATTGCCAGTGGTGTTACCAACACGGATGCCAGCGGTGCCTTTGAAGTGACCTTCGCAGCCATCCCGGATTTGATGCTCCCCAAAGATACCCGGCCAGCGTTCTGTTTCACCGTATATGCCGATGTGACCGATATTAACGGCGAGACCCAAAGCTCTCAAAAAAAAGTCTATATCGGCTATACCGCCTTAAAACTGGATATTGACCTGCCGGTGGGAATTGATAAAGATCAAAAAAAGATAAAGGCAGAAATAGATTCCACCAACCTTTCCGGTGAGTTTGTGAAAGCCGAAGGAACCGTTTCCATTTATAAACTTAAAGAACCGGACCGGGTAACCAGGACTCGCTTGTGGAAGAAACCAGATAAGTTCATCATTGAGAAAAAGGATTATTATACCTATTTCCCCTATGATGTTTATAATGATGAAGACAACATCTACAAATGGGAAAAGGAAAAAAAGGTGTTTCACGGAGGTTTCGATACCGGTGAAATCAAGGAGATTACCTTTTCCGGCCTGGATCGGTGGAAAACCGGCCAATACGTGGTGGAGATGGAGTCCAAAGACAGGTTCGGGAATGAAATTAAAGAAATTCAATATTTCACCCTTTATTCCGGCAAAGGCAAACAGGTGCCCTATAAACAAATGGATTGGTTTGCCGTTTCCAAAGATAAGATAGAACCCGGGGAAAAGGCGGTTGTTTTAATTGGGTCTTCCGAAAAAGGCGTCCGGGTTCTCTATGAAATAGAGCACCGGGGCAACATTGTCGACACCCGGTATTTAATGTTAAACAATGCCCAGGAACGGCTCGAGATGCCCATCCTGGAGAAACACCGGGGCAACGTGGGGGTGCATGTGACCTTTGTGCGTCATAACCGGTTGATGAAGTATAGTCACAACTTCGAGGTACCCTGGTCCAATAAAGACCTGGATATTTCTTTTGCCACCTTCAGGGATAAGTTGATGCCGGGTGAGAAAGAGCAGTGGCAGATAAAAATAAAGGGGCCAAAGGGTGAGAAAGTGGCAGCAGAAATGGTGGCCACCCTGTACGATGCTTCTTTGGATGCCTTCCGTATCAACCGCTGGTTTTTTGATATTTTCTCCTATCATTATTTAAGAGCCAACTGGACCAGTAATCCCTATTTCAGTACCGTCGGGACCAGTTACATTGGAAGCTTGCGAAGGCCTTCCGATTATTTTCAGAAACGTTACGACCGGTTGAACTGGTTTGGATTTTATCCCCTGATGCCGGGTGGGGGAGCTCGCTATACAGGTACGATGGAGAGGGCTGTGCCGTCGACTGCGGCCGAAGAACCGGCACGGCGCCCCAGCGAGGTGAGAGCGTTAAAAAAAGTGGCTGCTGAAGATGAAATGTTTCTGAAAGAAGAGATCGATGTGGCTGACAAAGAAGCCAAAGGCAAAAAACGAAACGGCGAAAAAGAACCGGAAGAGGCTGCCGGAGAAAAAGACATGCCGCCGGTACAGGTGCGCACCAAATTTAATGAAACCGCGTTTTTCTATCCCCACCTTAAAACCTCCCCGCAAGGCGAAATCATTATCTCTTTTACCATTCCTGAAGCCTTGACGCGGTGGAAAATGATGGGATTTGCCCATACCCGGAAACTGGTACACGGCTTTGTCTATAATGAACTGGTTACCCAGAAAGACCTGATGGTGGTGCCCAACACCCCCCGTTTTTTCCGGGAAGGAGATACCCTGGTATATACATCCAAAATTACCAACCTCTCGGATAAAGAACTATCAGGAACCACTCAATTGCAGTTATTCGATGCGGTCACCATGAAGCCGGTGGATGATTTGTTCCGGAACCGTGAGTCTCAACAACCCTTCACTGCCAAAAAAGGCCAGAGTGCATTGGTCAAATGGCGGCTGCAAATTCCCGACGGCAAGGGGCTTGATGCGGTTACCTACCGGGTGATCGCAAAAGCCGGCCGGTTTTCCGACGGTGAAGAGCAAGCGGTCCCCATATTGAAAAACCGGATGATGGTCATTGAAAGCCTGCCCCTGCCGGTTCGGGCCAAACAAACCAAAACCTTTACCTTTAAAAAACTGCTGGATTCTTCGCAGTCCGCCACCATCAAACATCACCGCATCACCCTGGAGTTCACGGCCAACCCGGTGTGGTATGCCGTGCAAGCGCTGCCTTTTTTGCTGGAATACCCCTATGAGTGCATTGAACAGATTTTCAGCCGGTACTATGGCAACAGCATGGCGGCTTATATTGCCAATTCCAATCCCAAAATCAAACGGGTATTCGAGATATGGAAGTCGCAGCAGGGGGTTGAGGGGTCTGCCAGTGCCAATGCGCTGCTGTCCAACCTGGAGAAAAACCAGGAACTCAAGACCGTGCTGCTGGAAGAGACCCCCTGGGTTCTGGAGGGTCAGAACGAAACCCAGCGCAAGCAGCGTATTGCGCTGTTGTTTGATCTTAACACCATGGCCTCGCAATTGGAACAGGCGCTGCGAAAACTGGAGGAAAGCCAGTTACCTTCCGGCGGGTGGCCCTGGTTTAAAGGCATGCGGGAGAGCCGGTACATTACCCAGCATATTGTTTGCGGGTTTGCCCACCTGGATGCCCTGGAGGTGATCGATTCACGCCAGGACAAACGGGTTTGGAAAATGCTTAAAGAGGCCGTATCCTACCTGGACAGCAAGATCAGCGAAGATTACCAATGGCTGTTGAAGCATGATGTGGATCTCAAAAAGAACAATCTTGGTTATATCCAGGTCCACTACCTCTATGCCAGGAGTTATTTCCAGGATGTCTCCATGGACAAACGGGATAAAAAAGCCTTTGCCTACTACAAATCCCAGGTTAAGACGTATTGGACGGATTTTCACAGAAACAAATACATGCAAGGGATGATGGCGCTGATTATGAAGCGGTATAACGACAGCGAAACAGCGACTGCCATTGTTGAATCCATTAAAGAGCACGCCCTCTATTCCGAGGAGATGGGTATGTACTGGAAAACCGGGTACGGTTATTATTGGTACCAGGCACCTATTGAAACCCAGGCGCTGTTGATTGAAGTGTTTCATGAGGTGCTCAACGATGCCAAATCCGTAGAAGAGATGAAAACATGGTTGTTAAAACAGAAACAGACCCAGGACTGGCGAACCACCAAGGCGACGGTGGAAGCGTGCTATGCACTGCTGCTTCGGGGTGAGGATTGGCTCAAAGAGAGCCGCCCCCCGGAAATCACGGTGGGCCGGGATCATCCTATTGTTATCGAACCGGGAAAAACCGGGCCCGACAGCGAAATCATCCGGGCCGAAGCAGGCACCGGTTATTTTAAAATTGCCTGGACCAGGGCGGAAATCAAACCGGATATGGCTGTGGTAAAAGTCAAGAACAATAACAATGTCGCTGCCTGGGGCAGCCTGTATTGGCAGTATTTTGAAAACCTGGATAAAATTACCCCTGCCAAAACACCGTTAAGCCTGAAGAAAAAACTTTTCGTAGAAAAAACCTCGGATACCGGCCCGGTGCTGCATCCAATCAAAGATACCACCTCGTTGAAAATAGGTGACCGGGTCAAAGTGAGGATTGAACTGCAGGTGGACCGCAACATGGAATACGTGCATATGAAAGACATGCGTGCCTCTGCGTTTGAACCGGAAGAGGTAATTTCCGGCTGCCGGTGGCAGGATGGCCTGGGGTATTACCAGAGCACCAAGGATGCCTCTACTAATTTCTTTTTCGATTACCTGCCCAAAGGCACGTATGTGTTTGAATATGCGCTTCGGGTCACCCATGACGGTAATTTTTCCAATGGCATTACGCAGATTCAGTGTATGTATGCCCCGGAATTTACCAGTCATTCCCAGGGTGTCCGGGTAAAGATCGGCCAGAAGATGTAGAGACGCAATATTTTGCGTCTCTACTATTTCTTTGGCTTCCCGAACAGGGTAAAGCGGGATTTTTTCTTTGCTTCGGTGGAGGTGCCGAGAATTTCATCCAGTTTTTTCCTGGCCAGGGCATGATCGGGATTGATGGATAACACTTTTCGAAAGAATCCTTCCGCTCGTTTTACCTGTTTTTCTGAAAGAAATAAAATCCCCAGGGCTGCATAGGCCTCTACATTCCAGGGTTCCAGGTCCACGGCTTTCTGTAGGTTCGTGGCAGCTATGCGTTTGAGACTGGGTAAATTCATCTGGGATAAACCCAATAACAGGAAATAGGACGCCTTCGCGGGGTCCGCCTGGACAGCATCTTCCATGACAGATGACGCTTCCCAGTATTTTTTCTGGTTGTAAAGTGTCTTGGCCTTCCGGTACAGGAACCGTGCTTTTTCCGTCAGGTTTTCTTGAATAACCTCTATTTGTGTGTCTTCCTTATAACCCTTGCCGTCATATTCCTTTTTTTTATCCGGGTTACCCAGGGTCTCATAGGCTCTATTGATTTCAGAGAATACAAAATTGGCCTTCTCTTTGATATCCGGGTCCGGGGCCGCAGATATCCTGTCCGGATGGTATCTTTTGGCGTAATCAAAATACGCATATTTGATTTCATTGGCAGTTGCCGTGTGCTTTAACCCCAGTATCTGGTAATAATCGAGCCGTTCGGATTTTAATTGCTCATAGAGCCGGAGGATTTCTTCGATATTTTGGTCACTGTCTCTATCCACCACAACCTCAGCGAAATCAATAATATTTAAAAGGTAGAAGAGAACGATTTTTTTCCAGAAGACATCTTCCGCAATCTTCAATCTTGCCATGGTTTTTTCACAGGTAAGATTGTTAAACTGCGCCATATCATTATAGAATTTGGTTTCATAATTGGACAAAAATTCTCTCATGAAATCAGGAATGGGTGACAGCTTTGGCGCTTTATAANNAATATTAGTGATTTTATTGGTGCCTTCGATGATAATTCCCGGCAGCCCGATTTTAAACTTGGAATCATCGGGAATCTCCGGGACTTTAGGGACAAAATTCCACTCGCCGGAGACCAATGCAAATGTAGAAGTCGCAATCGTACGCAGTTGATAGACCAATGCAAAGAAAAGGTCCCGCTGGTTGAGTATGCTTTCCTGGACCAGGATGCTTCCGATACGTTCACCGCGATCTCTGATCAGTTCGGTAATACCTGCATATTGATCCCGGTTTATTTTGCCGATCTTGAAAAGGATTTCTCCCAGCCTTTCTTCAATGAGATTGGTTCTGGCAAAGACCAAATGCCCTTCCTTAAAGAAAAGATTCTTGGTGAAATTCTTCCCCACCACAATTAATTCACCGCTTGATTTGTCTTTTAACACCTTTCGCAGCATAAGCGGGACAGGATACTGGATGATCCGGTTTGGCATCTGACCTCCGTTCGACTTCTAATCTTTACCGTAATTAAAGAGGCAAAATTCCCACTTATTTTTTTATACTACAATTTGAAAATGATGTCAATCCCACCAGGAATAATTTTAATTATAAATGATGAATGATGAATGATGAATAATGATGGGAAGAGGCTGGGGGGCCGCCCCCTTTTTTAAAGAAAATTTGGAAATAGCCGATTTAATGGTGTGAAACGCTTGACAAAAAGAGTTTTTTATTCTATTAAAATAGTGATATGATTAAGTACTTGATAATTAAAAGAAATAAAAAGCCAAATCAAAAGCAGGAGAATACAAATGAAGAGAATTAACGTTTTAGTATTAATCCTAATAATAATGGCAGGAATGCTTTACTCATCTCCACAGTCACAAACACAAACAAAATCACCAGAACAATTAGAAACAGAAGACCAGGAAGACCAGGAAAAAGTCATTGTCACGTACGAATTTGAGAAAGCGGCAATCTATCGAGAGGAAACCAAGCTGATAACTGAAACGGATTGGCGTTGTCTCTATTATTTAAGGCCCAGGATGACCAGGGACCTTTATATAACCGGAGCCGTGCATATGGACTGGAAGACCAAGCTTGGCACCGACGACCGGGTGTTTTTGAATAAAGGTACAGCGCAAGGTATCAATGATGGCGATTTTTATATGATTCTTGGAGAAGGAAGGCGTGTTCGTAATGGCGTTAGCAGGAAAAGACTCGGGACCGTATATAGAAGAAAGGGTCTTGTGGAGATTACCTGTGCCTATGAAGACAACGCAGTGGGGACATTGAGAAACATATGTCACCCGGTAAATATTGGAGACCACGTGATTCCTTACGTACCAAAAGAAGAAGTAATCGCCAAAAAGTTAGAATACAAATACTGCAAGCCACCAAGAGATTCCTTTGAAGGCTATGTGGCTTATATGAATTGGTATGAGGAAATTGAACGGACAGAAGCCGGGACAGATTATTATGTAACGGTTGATATGGGTATGGATGTGTTATCAATAGGAGATTGGCTTGTGTTTTATAAAAAATACGGCAATGACCTTCCACCAATTATTATCGGAACCGGTATCGTTATTCATACCGAAAGCACCAATTCAACCGTAAAAATTGTGGATAATTCAATCATTATAGAAGTTGGGACTAAAGCAGTATTGATCCCGGAAGAAGCAAAACCCATCACTCCGCCTAAGGAAATCGTCGAAAAGGAAAAACTTCCCATTATTGAAGCCCTGAAGGATGAAGTTGAAACCATTGAAGGACGAAAGGTACTGGAAATAAATATCTTATATGATATTAATGAAACAACCATTACAAATTTTTACAAAGAGAAATTGGAGATAATCAGGGAGTTCATTAGTGCCAGGCCATCCCATGAAGTCATCCTGAGAGGATACTGCTGCAGCATCGGTGGACTTGAATACAATTTAAGATTGTCCCAGAAGCGAGTTGAAAACGTAAAAAAATACTTGATGAATACCTTTGGCATTAAACAAGATGTCATTGAAACCTATCATTATGGAGAAAAAGAAGCTCTCTTTGACAATACCACCGAGGAGCAGCGCAGAAAGAACCGCCGGGTTAATATCCAGGTGATTGAAAAAAAATAAAAAATTAAAGTAAAAAAATTAAAAGTAAAAAATAAAAAAGTAAAGAGGTAGAAAAATGAAAGCGTTTGTTTCGATTTTGTTTTTGATTGGTTTCCTCTTTGTCTTTCAACCCGTGGTAAACGACCTGCAAGGCCGAACTGCCGCGACGGTAACCAAACAAAATCAGAGTCAGAACCAGGAAGAGGAGAAAAAAGAAAAAGAAAAGAAAAAGGAAACAAAGAAGCAGGAAACAAAGAAAAAGAAAGTGTTTACCGATAAGGATCTCAAAAATATAACAGGTGTCAATATAACATACGTTGAGCCTGACCCAAAGGCCAAATCCCAAACACAGAAACCTCAAACACAGAAAACATCTGCCCAAAAGAAACAAAAAATCGATCCTAAGAAAACAGAAAAATATTGGCGGGGTAGATGGAATAAGATACAAGCTGATATCAAAAATTCAGAAAAAAAGATTAAAGAGATGAAGGAGAAATTACTCCAATTGCAGCTTCAACATCCAGGCATAGATCTTATGAGTGAACGCATACGCAGGCAAAATGAAATGGACCGACTGACTCGATCCATTCAAAGTTACGAACGGGGTCTGGAGACTCTAAAGAAAAAATTGGAAGACCTGGAGGATGAAGCACGAAGAGAAGGCGTCCCACCCGGCTGGCTCAGGTAAGCAGTGGGCAGTTGGCAAGGAGGACCTTTTTTGGCTCGTAACCCTGTGCGGTGAGGCACTATAACAAATAATTCAGTAAATAGAAAAAAGCGGCCACTGAGAGACCGGAGAATAGGTTTAATAAAAATCCCAGCATTACCATTCGTTTCAGGGAAAATCCTTCGATCCCGGCAAAAACCACGGCATTCACTGACGTGGCAATGGGAGTCATAAATGCACCAGAGGCAGCCACAACCACTGCCAGGAGCGAGTAAAGCGGGTCCAGGTGCAGCGCAGGAGAAACCGACAACACCAGGGGAAACATAATAAATACCACCGTGGCATTGGTGACAAATTCAGTGGTGAATATCGATACCATTACCACCAGGAGCAAAACAAAAAATCCACTTCCAGCTTGCGGAATGATGGCATTGGTAATATGTTCGAACAGCTTAACCACATAGCCGTCGAGCTGCGGGGTTCCAGGGTTATCACCGATGCCAAGGACCATGACTACCGCCACAATCACCAACCCCATAAACAAGAGACCGGAAAAAGGAAGGTCTGCAATCAGGCGATTGATGGAAACAAAGGTATCCGGGTTTTTGGCGGTGAGATCGGTGCGCCGCTCTTTAAAAGCAGCATACCAGATACGATTTAACGTAAGCGACATAAATTTCTCCAGCTTACCGCGTCTCTCTTTCTTTTCTCTCTTTTTTGCGAATCTCTGTCTTAGCTCTTTATACGTGCTGACAACAAAATTCAAAGGAAACAGCATCAGGTACAAAAAGAAAAAGAGTATATTTTTTTTGTATTTGCGCCAGGTACGTTTTCCCCTGGGAAGTATAAAAGAAAAGAACAACATCAACAACAAGTAAACCAGGAAAATCCAATCGATGATGTTCATCTCTGCCCATATTTTCGGGGGTTTCAGGAAGAATTGCGCAGCGGTTAACAGGAAAATCAACCCGATGTTGACGCCAAAAAGCAGTACGTATTTTTTAATCCTGGCGGTTTCCATTGCCTGCAAGCCTGGTTCCGGTTCCACCTCATTTTCACTCCATGTGGATTGGAGAATTTTCCTCTCTCCGATCTTTAAAATGAGACGACTCACCAGGAGCAGGGCCAGGGTGGCAGGAATTCCAAAAACAAGCCAGGAAAAAAATGTGATATTTTCTTTACCGGGGATTCCCTTTAATTGAATATATCCCAGGTAAACCAGGTTTAACGGTGACCCGATCATCGAACCCATCCCACCAATATTGGCTCCATAAATCAACGCCAGCCCCAGGAGGGTGGCGATTTTTTTCCTGAGAGCCTGATCCCTTATTCTTTCCAGGATGTATTTTAATACCGGGATAAACGAAAGTACGATTATTGTATTGGGGAAAAACAGCGAAGAGAAATAAGACATGATTAACACCCCTGAAACCAGGGCAGAGAGGGTTGACTGGGACCGCATCATCATCCGGTTTACCAGGTGATGATGCAGGTCCGCATCAATAATAACCCGGGCCAGCAAAAAACAGATCACCGCAATCGTAGCGTTCTGAATCCAACTCATATAAAAGTATATCTAACACCGCAGGTAATTTCAAGGTTAAAGCAGTTGTTTGATGGATAACCGGGCGCGGCGCTGAACTTCCGGGTTCAGGTTCTTGTCTTTCAGCAGTTGTTTAAGGCTCCTGACCGCCTGTTTTTCCCGTATTTGCACCATCAAGTCGATTAACGCCAGCTGCACCATAGGAGACGTCTGCTTATGCAGGGATTGGATAAGCCCTTCTCGCACCAGGGGATGGTCAGCAAAAAGGTATAATGCATCCACCGCTGAAAGCCGGACATTGACATTGGGATCACTGTTAAGGGTGTTCAGCAGAGTTTCCAGGATTTCACTGTCCGGGTTCTCCAGGTGGGCACTGAAGGTCAAACCCTTGAGCCGCTGGCTGGAGGATGATTGATTCAGCAGCGATATCGCCAACTGCTGACGCACCTGCTGATTCTCCTGGCGTAGACTAACAATTTCATGGCTCTTTTGCGCCGAGGTTTGGAAAAAATAACCAATGCCTATCCCGGTTACCAGGAAAAACAAGGCCAGGGCAAATTGAAACGCAAATCCAGGGCGGCGGGTCCATAATGTTTCCCGGACATTTTTTATCTTAAAGAACTGGAAAAATTTCTTTAACGCTTTAGACTCTTTCCCCTCCTGGTAAGATTCCAGCATCGTATAGAAATTTTTGCGGAGGTGGGGACCGGGCTGCTCTTCCGGCAGAATTCCCAATTGGGTCCAGGTACTGCTCAATTCTTCAAGCTCCTGCCTGCAGGCATCACAAACTACCACATGGTTTTTGATGGATTCCTTGGCACCGGACTCAATGTCTCCGGTTAGATAATCCGGGAATTGGACTTTAATTTGTTGGCAATTATCGTTTACATTTATACTCATGCTGTACCTCCTCTGAGACTCAAATACGTTTGTCTCAAACTTTTGATGGCCCGGTGAACCTGGACCTTGACAGTAGAAAGGGAACAACCCATCAGTTGGGAAATTTCCTGGTATTTCATTCCCTGGTACCGGCTGAGTACCAGTATCTCTTTCTGGGAAGGGGTCAACCGGGAAAGGGCACGGTTTAGAAGCATCACATCCTGTTCTTCCTGGGTTTTTTGTTCCGGTGGGGCATCTCCGTATATGGCTGTTTCTTCCTCCCAGGTCTCTTCCAGCGGCATTTCCTTTTTGTGTTTTCTCAGGTGATCGATATGGACGTTGCGGCCGATTTGATACATCCAGGTGGTGAATTTACTCTCGTGCCGGTACGTATTCCGGTACTTCAGTATCCGGAAAAACACATCCTGGGTTAAGTCTTCGCTCACACCTTTATCGGCTGTCAGCCGCAGGAAGTAATTGTACAGCTTGACATGATAGCGTTCAAACAGGATGGCAAGGATTTTTACCTCACCTTTACTGACTTTATTCATTATATCTTCATCTGTCACAGCAGCCACCTATTGAGTTTACAAATTCTGGGGATTTAATCATTATAAAATATAATACTCCAAAATACAAAAAAGGTTACAAGAAAAATTATATCTTCTTCTTGCCAAAACCAAATGTGAAGGATATACTGAAAATTTTATTGCTGTAATCGGTGCCCACGGTATTCTGGTTGTTAATATAGGCGGTCTCATTCCAGGTGGCATTTTGCTTCATGTAACCGATATCCAGTTGAAACATGGAAGAGATATCCACCCCTATTCCCAGTGAGAATCCTTTTATTTTGATTGGTCTGTCAGCAGCATCCACGAACAGTTGGCCGTCCGAGAACCACCCTCCCCTGAGAAACAGGGTTGATGTTTTGATAGGAAAGTTGAGCTCAATGCCTAACCGGTAATTGACATTGTCTTTCTGGGAAAAAGAGAAGTCATTTCTAACCGGGAATTGCAAGTCTTCCTCCCACCAGTAGTAGTTGGAAAGTGTGGCATCATCCCAATAGATCACGGAATAATCAAAGGTGAGAAGTAAATAGCGATACGGTCTTACAGCGATCCCGGCGGAGAGCTGTGCTGGTATGATAACATCGGCCAGGGTAGAAACGCTTGTAGGTTCTTCAGGTTGGGTAATATCTTCGTATAGGTATTGCGAGTCTAATGTGCCGGATACTTTGGTATGGTAGTTGAGACCCACGATGAAATCTTTACTTAGTTTAAACAGCAAGCCCAGCACCAGGTTCCGGCCCTGGATTTTTTCAGTATACGTTTGGCTGTAGGGAGCATCACGCGTGGACCAGTTGTACGTGATCTCACCGGAGTTAAAAAACCATTGCAAAGTAGCGCCAAAGTATAAATATTTGGCTAAATAGAAAGCACTGGTAAACCCCAACACATCGATACCGGAACTTCCTTGCATTGTCAACCGGGTATCTTCAAACTCGGTTTCCCCGTTTCGTGTGGTGGTCAGTCTGCCCAGGGCCTGGGCCTCGAATCTGTAAGGGATATACCTGTAGTAGCTTAAAGCAAAATTCCATTTGATATCCCAAAAATAGACTGGCGCAGCAATGGACAAGAAGTCAAAATTTTTCAAATTGGAAGTAAACTCATAGGTGTACTCCTGGGGATAGAGACTCCCGGGTTCATTTTCGGGTTGGTAATCGTAGCGGAGTTTATCTCTCCGGTAATTGACAAATAGCTGTGGGCCATCGAGTTCTGCTATCCCCGCCGGGTTCCTGTAGACAGCGGTCAGGTCGTTTGCCAGTGCTGTAAATGCATTCCCCATTGAAAGAGACCGGGCACCATAGGTGAGATTGTAATACGTATACAGCGGTTTCACCTTCCCCCACTGAAATCCTGCCAATATTACCAACAAAAACAAAATCAAAACCACCTTCATGGATTTGTGAATATCTTTTCTTTCCACGACTATATCTACCATATTGCACCTCAGGGTTGTGGTTCAGGTTCCATCGTTTCTACATCTTCTAGCACTTCTACCACTTCTTCAATGTCTTCTTCTTCGTTATAGCCCACCAATTCATCCTGGTCTTCGATATATATCCTGCCGCCGATGTCTTCTTCATAGGAGAGGCAGCACATGAGCCGGCCGCACTGGCCAGATATTTTAATCGGGTTCATATTTAGATTTTGTCGTTTAGCCATCTGGAGGGTAATCGGTTCGATGCTGTTAAGGAAGGTCTTACAGCAGAGTTGTCTGCCGCAGACACCCAGGCCGCCAACCATCTTGGCTTCATCCCGTATCCCAATCTGCCGCATCTCGATACGCATCTTGAATTTTTTTGCCAGGTCTTTGACCAGATCCCGGAAATCGATCCGGCCTTCAGAGGTAAAATAAAAAATCGCTTTCCGTTCCGATGTAAAATAAGATACTTTAATTAATTTAATAGGGATTTCCCGGTCTTTTATCCGCTTCAAACAAAATTCATACGCTTTTTTTTCTTCATCGCTTTTCCGGTTAAAATTTTCCAGGTCCTTGTCCGACGCTTTTCTCAGGACTTCCGGTATGGCTGATATATTTTTCATATCATTAAATACACTGCCGAAGGTTTTAACTACTATGCCCAGTTCTTCTCCCAGGAAAGATTCGATAATCACATGGTCATTGGGCTGGATCTCGCATTCTTTAGTCTTAAAGTGAAGTATATCCATGCGGTCCTGTATTTTTACCGTAATTACTCTAAACATCCGCTACCTCTTGACTGGTGTAACTTTTTATAAACTCCAGGATCAACACTTTGGTGTTTAAATTTCGTTGGATATCTCGCAGCAGGTATTCCATTTTCCGGATCAGGGTAAGGGCTTTGTGGATGGTTATTGTATGACATAATTGCATTAATTTTTCTTTATAATCGATATTGATCACGTAACTGCTGTTTTCTTCGATTTTAAGCACCACGATATCTCGCAGCATCAGAGCCAGCAAATTGACCAGTTCGGAAAAGTAGTCCAGGAATTTTTCGCGGCTCCTGCTGCGATTGAATAGGTCCAATAAAATAGCTTCTATGCCCTGCCGGGTGAGCAGACTATGAAGTATAGAAAGAATGTTTTCCCGTTTTTTCATAAAGGCATTGAAGTCCACCTCCAAGGCTTTTCCCATATTACTGCCCAGATAAGAAATTAACCGCGCTTTTTCTTCGTCATAACCTTTTTTCACCAGGTAGGTTTTGATTTCGGTCTTGGACAGCGGAGAGAATTTTAACACCTGGCACCGGGATTTGATAGTAGGCAGCATGGGATTCATATTATCGGTTACCAGGATGAATACGTTTAACGGTGCCGGCTCTTCCAGCACTTTTAAAAACGTATTGGCTGAATACTCGTTCATCTTATGGGCGTCGGTCAATACATTGATTTTCCGTTCGCCTTTGAGGGGTTTCCTGAAATTGTCTTCCACTAAAAAGGCAATTTGTTCTTTTTTGTATTGCTGCCCGTCCGGTTCCAGGATTTTGAGGTCCAGGAAAGTTTCTTTTTCGATCTCCACACAGTTTGTGCACTTCCCGCAAAAATCACCGCGGTTGTCTTTGTTATTAAGGCAATTGATCCCTTTGGCAAACGCCACGGCAAAACTCAGCAAATTGGCGGAACGGGGGCCAAAGAAAATCATGCTGTAGGGGATAATATCATTTTTCAGGTAACTGGTTAAAATGTGTTTGATCCGCTGGTTACCCAACAATTCATCGAATCCCACTGGCTGCTCCTTGATCCTGTCAATAATCCGGTTAATTTTCAATATTTAATAAATGAAAAATAAGTTTACCATGTTTTCGAGTTTAAGTAAAATACCATCTGTAATTTAAAAGGCAGGGAATCAACTGTTCTATTTTTAGCCTCGAAGGCATTTACAATGCGGTAAAAAGTGCGAAGAGACACGAAGAAAGAAGGAAAATTGGCCTTTCTCTTTTTTCCCTTTTTCTTACTCTTGCTAACTGCCAACTGCTTTCCTTCTGCCCACCTTCCTTTAACACTCCGGCTTTTTCCTGCGGCTGTTGAAAAATAAACCTATTTCTTATAAAATACGTTACTGGAGGTTTACTATGCTCAATGTAATATGGGTTTTATTGCTAATTGCTCTTTTGGTTTTGTTTTCAGGGCCGGCCCTGGCCGCGGAATCCACTGTGTCGCCGGAAACACTGAAAAAAGTAATAAAAAAACTCCGCCCCCTTCACAAACCTCTGGAAAAACCAAAACCCGGGGACTGGCTGGCTGAACACCCGGAACCCGGACAAACTTTTACTGAATATCTCCGTTATAACCCGGTCACCCCACAGGGCAAACGCCATGTCATCTATATTCAACCCCTGGGTGATTTTACCGGAACCCAGCGGAAAATTGTTACCCTTACAGCAGACTTTATGGGCCGTTACTTTAATCTCCCGGTCAAAATCAAAGAGGACCTGCCCATGTCGTTGGTCCCGGAAAAAGCCCGGCGCACCCATCCCTATTGGGGAATGAAGCAAATACTGACCGGATATGTGCTGGCATATATACTCAAACCGCGTCTGCCAGAGGATGCGGCTGCATATATTGCTTTTACCGTTTCTGACCTGTGGCCGGGCCGGGGCTGGAACTTTGTCTTCGGACAGGCATCGATCCGCGAGCGGGTTGGCGTATGGTCCATCTATCGAAACGGCGACCCGGAAAAAAGCCAGGCAGATTTCCAATTGTGCCTGCTGCGCACTATGAAAACCGCCAGCCACGAAACCGGCCATATGTTCTCTATGCTGCACTGTACCCTGTACCAGTGCAACATGTGCGGCAGCAACCACCGCGAAGAAAGTGACCGCCGCCCCATTACTCTTTGTCCTGAATGCCTGGCCAAACTTTGCTGGGCCACACGCTCCCATCCAATTGAACGCTATAAAAAACTCAGCGAATTCTTTGAAAAAAACGGTTTCAAACAAGAAGTGGACTTCTGCAAACGATCTATCCAGGCGCTCACCAATTGACTATCAATAATTAAATAGGTGCCCTTCGGGCAAATTTTAAACGCCTGCGGCGAAAATTTTAGCCGCGAAGGTACGCGAAGAAGAGAAGAAAGAGAATGATACCAATGGGAAATATCCTTATGAAACATGGCACGATGTTTGACCTTATATGAAAAGTTTTTGCGGGGTCCAGGGGCGGTTTTTACAAAAAGAGTCCCTGGCCGCCGGAGGCACAAAAAAAGTTCTAATAGAGTTCTTGCAGGAGTTTCAGGATGGACATTTTTAAATTTTTTAAGTTTTTTCTTTTTTAGTTTTTATGTCCATCCTGTAGATATGCGTATTGGTTAGTATATCCGCACGGAGGGCAAAAGTTTTTTTTAGAGTGCCCGTGCGGTAGGAGAGTTCAGTTATAAAGTGCCCTTCGGGCGAG
>WVZO01000694.1 GCA_011772425.1 Candidatus Aminicenantota bacterium | reverse complement strand
TGTTTCTTCCCTTCCTCGCTTCAGCGCTTCTTCTCTTCTGAAATTAACCTTGCCCGAAGGGCTCCTTTTCTGTTTGGGATTTGGTACTTGGTGCCTGGGTTTTGGTGCCAGGCAAAGTTTTCTACTTGCTTTTCTTTTGCAAATTAGTCGATCTTCCATAGTTCGGATAGCTCTATTTCCATTGCTCCATTACTCCACTATTTCATTACTCCAAATTTAGAATTGCTGCCAAAGAATCTACATCCTTGAAATTTCTTGCGCTCTATGCTATCGTATTCCATTGAACCGTCAAATGCGGGACAATGGCTAAAGGTAATAAAGAGTTAGAAGTGATTGAAGCCCTGAATGGCGGAAGCCTGTACAGTTAGAAGAGACGTTGAGAAGTTGAGAGGTTGAGAAAAATGAAAGAACTATTGGAACGAATTGCTGTATGTGTTGAGCAAGGAAAAGTAGATGCCGCATCTCCTTATCCCTCGCATTTATCCGGGCAAGAGGGGGCTGATGAATTAACCCAAAAAGCCCTGGAGAATGGAATCCCACCAAATCAGATTTTAACGGATGCCTTGATTATCGGGATGGAGCGTATTGGCATAAAGTTCCGTGAAAACCAGGTGTTTCTTCCCGAAGTGTTGATGGCAGCAAAGGCCATGACCGCTGCCATGAACCATTTAAAGCCTTTTTTTACATCCGGTGTAGTCAAACCTAAAGGGTTGGTCCTGATGGGAACCGTGGCAGGGGATTTGCACGATATCGGGAAAAAGATCGTTAGCATGTTTTTTGAAGGTGGTGGCTGGGAAGTAATCGACCTGGGGGTCGATGTAGGTGCCGAAAAGTACCTCCAGGCCATTGAGAAACACAAGCCCAATGCTGTCGGACTCAGTGCACTGCTTACCACCACCATGGTCAGCATGGAAGAAATCACGAAGCAGATAACCTCTGCTTATCCACAGGTTAAGGTGCTCATTGGCGGTGCGCCTGTGACCCCGGAATTTGCCGATAAAATCGGTGCCCACTGCTATTCACCCGATCCCCAGGGTGCGTTGGATTATTTGAATAGTCAATTAACCTTAGATTAAGGTAGCCACGAAGGACACGAAGAAGCACGAAGGAAATGGGAGGATTTGTTCATGACATTTGAAAGATACCAACCGGAAAAACGTTGTTTGCTTTGCGCGTTTTTACAGAATATTAATAAAATGTTATAATGGACATTGGGGCATCTGAATTTTATTAGACCCCGGAGGTTGTCATGTACAGGAAGATTAAAATTGAAAATTTCAGAGGCATTAACCTACTGGAGTTCAAAGAACCCAAACAATTTAATTTAATTGTCGGGGAAAATAATAGTTGCAAAACAACGGTCCTGGAAAGTATTTTTATCCTGACAGGCCCTACTAATCCCTATCTTCCGCTAACAACCAATGTTTTTCGGGGTTTTCATTTAACAACCGATTATTCCTGGTCTCTTATTTTCAATAGACTGAACACCCAATTACCTCTAAAACTTTATGGCGAGGTGATTAAACCCGGGGAAAAGCGATATTTAACAATAAAACCTTTAAAAGAAAAAGCAATTCCGAAACCGGGTGAGATTTCAGGGCATTTTGTAGGTGAAAGCAGTGGAACCGCTCCCATCGATAGGATAAACGGTTTATCTTATGAGTATTCCATAAAAAAAGGGAGCAGCAAAGAAACCCTGAAATTTAGCTCATACATCAAATGGACGGGAAAGGAGCTTCAGCGGAACCTCCCGGAGGACTACGAGGATTCGCTGAAAGGTATATTTATTAATGCCAATTATGGATTTAGTGATAATACGCGAAGATTTAACAATATTCAAATTAAAAAGCAAGAAGGGAAAATCTTAAAAATATTGCAAAAGATCGAACCGGATATTCATGATTTATCCGTGGG
>WVZO01000019.1 GCA_011772425.1 Candidatus Aminicenantota bacterium | reverse complement strand
ATCATGGCATTTAAAAACTGGAACTCATCGATCATTTGAACAATGAATTCTTTTTTCCGGTGGGCAATGGTCAGGGGGGCTTCACGAACCGTGTTCCACAGGATGTCTACATGTTCATGGGTAAATGAATATTCTACGCTGTGTATGAGTGCGGTAAGGTCGTCGAATCCTTCTTTCCGGGTTATTTCTTTTATAGAATCGAAATCATTTTTTTCCAGCGGTTTGAGATAATCGATATTCCTGGTCTTAAAAGCAATATACTGGTAAACGAAAGTAAGGAAGAAATCCACACAAAAATCTCCTACCCACATTTTGATTTCCTTGATTTCATAGTAGAACGGAATCACCCCGTCGTTTTTGAAAAAGGTAATATTGAACAACCGTTCCATGATGGCGGTTTTCCCCATTTTGCGCCGGCCCATGATCGCGGTGCTCTGGGATTTTTCTTCTTTGATATCGTTTATCCATTTGAGGAAATAAGACAATTCCCCTTTCCTGCCGGTGAACAACTCGGGTTTGCCGATTCTTTCTTTTAATGCATAGTCCATGCCTTTTATATACCATAAAGGCAAGAAAATAGCAAATGAATGAAGTACCTGACCCCATAATACATTTGGAAGAAGGAGATAAGCGACCCTCTGAAAAAAAGGAAAAAAAGGTGCCAGGCAAAAAGTACCAAAAAATACCAAGGCAAGTCACAGGGTATGGCCGAGAATCTATAGTATACTGTCTACTCAATGAAATGAAATATTAGGAACCTGGTTTTTCTTGACTTTTTCTTGACTGGCACCTTTTCTTTCCATTTTCCATTTTCCAACACTGGGAAAAGGAGAAAAAAGGGACAAATTTTTATTTTTTAAAAAAAAGTTTGAAATTAATATTCAAGTATGGTATATATAACGCTTAAGGCATGAATTGGAGAGTTAGTTTTTTTTACTATATTGGTGGATGAGAACTTAATGCAGATCACAACAGCCAATAACACAGCGGCGGAAGCCTGTCCATATCCAATGCGGACGCCTGGATAATTAAAGGAGGTGGAAAAGTGCTGAAATACATGAAGGTAGGAGAAATTCGCTTCCCGGAGATTCATCTAAGACCTTCGGTTCTCCATAAGGCCAGGGGATACTTTGCAAATCGTTTTAACCAATACGATTTGCTCCATAATCGTGATAAAAATTCCGGGAAACACATCTACAGGTATCCGGCAATTCAATTTAAGCTGGATGACCACCTGGTAATTTATGCCTTTAAAGATGAAGCAATCGACATTTTAAAAGATGTTTTTCTTTCTTCGGAGGAGATTGTTATCGAGGGTTTGGGTATTTTGATTTATGAGAAGCAAATAGAGGTGAAAGAGGTACCTTTTGGCGAAGACGGAGGCCATTATGTGTACAAGTTTACGTCACCGTGGCTGCCGCTGAACCAAAAGAATTACCGGGAATATGAACAAATGGACGACCCGGGAGATAAACAAAAAAAATTGAATGGGATTTTGATCAATAACATTATCGCTTTTTGCAAATTCGCCGGCTTCACCGTCACGGAAACGTTGGAGGTAAAATCTATGCTGCGAGAAATGGAGGCCAATTTAAAAGGAAATATTCACCTGGCTTTCAAAGGTGAATTTATGGTCAATTTTTTGCTACCTGATTTTTTAGGGTTGGGCAAAAGTTCGAGCCGCGGGTACGGCAATATTATAAGAAAATTCTGACAACCTGGAGGTTTTTATGATCAATCATTTCAGGACTATAGGGAAAACCGTTCTTCATAGAGGCGGTTATTATGACTCGGAAGATCAGTTTTCGAGAAAACGCACGTTTCTAAGGTTTCATACGTTACTGCCATCTCCAAGAAAAGATGGCCTGGAACGTGCCATCTGTTTGAATTTTGACCTGGACAAAGGTGAATTCTGGTTCTTACTGGATAAGGAATTAGATGAAGAAAACAGGGATTATTTTTTCGCGTTTAAATTAGGGGCACCCAAAGACCGGAAGAAATTTTTGGTTACGAATAATTTCGAAAGTTTTTTGAATCTAACGTTTACCGATTCCCTTGCTTACCTGGAAGAGAAACGGAAAGATAAAAAATCAGGGTCATGGTTCGATGAACATGTGCCGGTGGAATATGATGGGTTACTTGAGAACATCCTGGAGCGTTTTTACGTGAAAGAAGGTGAGGGGTATATACTGGATGAAACACGAATGGCACCACAGCAGTATGAGGTATTTTCCAGAGTAAAGAACCAATTCAGAGAGAGACAAAAAGACAAAGACAAACCACTGCCAATGGATAAGGTTTACGGAGCATTTTTAATGGAGATGTTCCGGGATGGAGACAAGAAAAGCCCGCCGTCTATTTTCCTGGTTAAAATCAATGGCAGGCATATCCTGGAACATGAGAATAGGGGTATACGGCGGGCGTATGTAAACCTGGTTTATTACGATCTTTACGAACGGTTTATAACAGAAGAAATTATAAAAAAGAAGTACTGTCATGTGTGCGGCGAGGAGCGAGATGTGATGGGGAAACTACCGCTGCCTATGAAGTTTTACGGCACCACCAATCCCCTCTATTTCGAAAATATCAAGAACAAAAATGCCTATAAATCATTTGCCCTTTGCGAAGCCTGCATGAGGGATGTGCTGGCGGGTATGAAATATACGGAAACCACGCTAAGGGATTACATGTTCGGTATGACATGTTACTTAATCCCGGCACTGGGTGAAGAAGACCCGCTATTTGAAAAGAAGCTAAAGACGGCTGTGGGGATGCTGAAAAAACAGGGGGCCAAATACAGGAACGATATAGAAGAGCTGGAAATACTTTTAAAAAAATCCTCTAAAAAAGGGAAATCTTTTCCTTTCAACCTGTTGTTTTATTTCAGTGAACAGCAGGCATTTAATATTTTGAAATACATTTCCGACATCGAGCTGCGGGATTTGCTGTTAAAGATGCGGTTGTTCGATGAATTCACCGACAGGTATGGATTAGAGCTGATGGGAGAATACGGGAATAGTTTAAGCCTGGTAGACATTCGTTATGCGCTGTTTCCTTCCAATAGTTCTCATCCGAACCCTGATTTTAAGGTATACGGCAAAGTGTTGTTAAATTTTCTGGAAAATTTCTTAAATAACCATAAAATCAGTTATTATGAAATGATCAATCGATTCACTTCCATATACAGACGACGGTTCCACAGGGATAATGTGGATCGATTATCGCCGTTTAAGATGGTTGGCTTTTTAACCCTGTTGGGGAAAATTAATTTACTAAAGGAGGATTATAGTATGAACGAGGGCCAATGTATATCAGAGGTTATGAAAGAGGAGTACAAGGAGTTTTTTGCTGCTCACCTGGGGGTATATGGTGATAGCGTATACCGGCAGGGCCTGTTCCTGTTGGGGACAATGATTTCCCGGGTTGTTTACCAGCAGAGGAGAAAGGGTGAGGGTCGAAAGGATAGTTCCACGTTTTTAGCAAAGCTGAATTACGATGGCATCCCGGCACGGCGCATAGATAAGCTGGTAAATGATGTGAAAAAATATGCCATTATTTATAATGTCTTTGAAGAACCGGGAATATGGGGAAATATCACCGACCGGCTCCAGGGCATAGAGAATTCCCCTATGAAACCCGACGAGGTAGTGTTCTATATCTTGACCGGGATTTCTTTTGAGGATTACCTGGGAATGAAATATGCCGAAGAAAAAAGATTAAGTCAACATAAGGTTGATGAATAAGTATAAAGGAGAAGAAAATGGATAGTATTAAGATCAACAGCGAGATACTGTTTATCTATGATGCCAAATTAACCAATCCCAACGGCGATATGGATAATGAAAACAAGCCGAGAATGGATTACGATACCGACACCAACCTGGTGAGTGATGTCCGGTTGAAACGGTATATCCGGGATTATTTCGAGACCAACCTGGAGGAACCGATATTTATTACCGAGAAAGCCAATGATGCCAAAGACCGGGGAGCCCAGTTGAAGCAAGAGGGAAAAACTCATAAAGATTTGATCGACTGCCGTATGTTTGGAGCGGTTTTTGCTGAAACCGGTGAGAGTACCCACCTGACCGGTCCGATTCAATTCACCTGGGGGTATTCGTTGAACCCGGTGGAGTTGAATGAAAGTTCCACTATTACCTCCAGTTTTAGTTCCGGTGAAGGGGTGGGAAAGGACTACCGGGTGAAATATTCATTGATTGCTTTCAGTGGTGGTATTAATGCCCATATTGCAGTGGAAACCGGCCTTACCCCGAGGGATGTGGTCTTGTTTGATAAGGCGATAATCAATGCGATTCCTGCCAATCGTACCCGCTCCAAGATGAACCAGTGGCCGCGGTTTTACCTGAGGGTGGAACTGGTGGACAACCAGGTGGTATTAAAAGATTTACGGGAGTATATCGGCCTGGAGTATAAAACAGAAAATCAATACGCGGTGCGATCCATCGATGATGTTTCCCTGGATATCTCGAAACTGTACGGGTACTTGAGAGCACGGGAGGCAGTGACAGCGAAGATTATCTATTGGAAGGACGACGGTATGGATATCCCGGTTTTTCCTGAGTTTAAGGCTTTTTTCAAAAGCAAAATGGAAGAGCTGGACCTGTTAACCCGTTGAGCCGGTGATAAAATGGAATCAACAATGCGGCAGAAAATAGACAATATTCTTGCTTTTAATCTTTGCGGCAGGTTTGCCCATTTTCGCAAGTTTTATACCAATGCGTCGTCGTTGTCGTACCTGGTGCCGCCGCGCACTGTGATTATCGGTTTATTGGGTTCTATTTTGATGATGCCCCGCGACAGTTATTATGAAATCCTGGGTGAATCTTCCTGCAAGATTTCTGTGTCCGCGGCAGAGGGGGCGGTGATTAAAAAATCGGTTCATAGTGTCAATATGCTGCATGAAAAGTACCACAGTTTTTTAGAAAAGGGAAAGGGAAGCTGTGCCAATATGCATTCCCAGTGCAAATTGGAATTGCTGAGTGCCGGAACGAGGCAATCGATTATTTACCGGGTTTACGCCGCGTTTCCAGGCAGCCTGGAGTTGTTCGAGAAATTAAAGGCAAAGATAAAATCCGCTCATATGGGTTACGGGGTTTACCTGGGGCAGCGTCAGTTCCGTGCTTATATCGATGACATTTGTACCTATTCGCCGGAAGAGATCGAGTTCCTGGAACAGAGCGATTACCTGGATTCTATTTGTTTACAGGAGAACGTGGTTTCTCTTCTTAATGACAATGGTGAAAATGATACAAATATTCACGTGGTGGTGGAGCAAATGCCGGTGCATATGAAAGCCGTGGTTTCTGTCAGTGGGCAAACCGGGAGAGAACCGGTATCGGTAAAACGGGTGTTGTTTGAGCGCCGGGGAAAGCGGTTGTACGGGACTTTTAAAAACTGTTACCGTGTCGGCGATAAGGTTATTTCTTTTTATTAAACCGCGAATGCATTTACAATGCGGTAATAAGCGCGAAGGGACGCGAAGATAAGAGAAGAAAATAAGAAGGTGAAAAGATAAGTTTAAGGTTTCCCCAAACGTTTGAAACAGCGAACTTTTTATTAACATATGTGCATTTCAAAATAGGCCATCTAACTGTTTGATTCTGATAAGGAAACCTTAAGATGGCGCGTATGCGCCTTCTACGGCTGCCCTCGCCGAGGGCCTGGCTGCCGGAGGCAATATGTTAATTTCTCATCCATCTGAGGCGAATGTTGGGGCTAAACCGTTGGTGGAGCATTTATATAATGTGGGTTGCAGTGCAGCCAACCGGGTTAGGGATATGCAACTGGACCTGACGGTGGTTAGTAAACACGAACTAGAGCGGTTAGCGTTTTTAACCGGTATTTTCCATGACTTTGGCAAGGCGTCTACATTTTTCCAGGAGTATATCCGCGGCGGCGATAAGCGGAAAGCGGACCGTTATACTCGTCACAGTTTTGTATCTGCGGTGGCGGGTTATTTTGTTGTCAGGAATGAACTGGAATCGGAGCTTTTGGCATATGCGGCGTTCCAGGCCATCAAGCGCCATCATGGGAATCTTGAATCTTTTGAATTGCCGGGAGAGCGGCAGTTAAAACCGGAGTTATCTACAGCCAGGATTCAGCTAAAGAATATCATGGACCATCATCAGGGAGAAATCGAGTCGTTTTATTCTCAACATATTGAGGATGTTGAGGTATTCGGCCGCATCGATTGGGATGAACTGCCCGTGGAGGCTGAAGATTGGGATGACTTGGCGGATGACTACCTGGGTGATGACAGGGAAAAGCGGGTTGAATTCTTTTTTATTGTTAATCTTCTTTTTTCTTTGTTGGTAGACAGTGACAAAAAAGACGCGGCCCGTTTGGATACGGATTATTACAAAGGCAACCTGGAGGAGTTTTTCAGTGATGTGTTTGCTTATCTTGATCGCTGCCGGAAGCAGGAGCCGGAAAAATTTGCTGAAGACATCCCCATTAATAAGCTGCGAAATGAGTTTCTCGGTGAAATCGCGACCAATAAAAATATATCGGCATCAAATCATTTTTACACCATTACGGCTCCCACCGGGATTGGAAAAACCTTTGGTTGTCTGGCTTTTGCCCGGAGATTAATGGAACAACTGCAGCGGCCCAATGCCCGCGTCATCTATTGTCTACCTTATACATCGATTATCGATCAGAATTTCGATGAGTTTGAGAAGGTGATTGCATATAATAAAGGCCGGGATTACCGGGAACGTCCCGGAAGGTACTTGTTGAAGCATCACTACCTGGCAGCCAGGATCGTACAAAACAGGGTGAGTAAGGAAGAGTATTGTTATAAGGATTACATGGATGACACGCTGTTGGTGGAGTCCTGGGAATCGGCATTTATCGTCACCACGTTTGTCCAGTTTTTCCACACTGTTATTGGTTATCGAAACCGGTTCCTGAAAAAATTTCACAATATTGTTAATTCCATTGTGATTCTTGATGAAGTACAAAATATCGACCCGGATTATTATTTACTTTTGCGGGAGGTGCTGGACATCCTGGGCAGGCGGTTCAATATATATTTTCTCCTGGTAACGGCGACGCAACCGGAGATATTGGCTATGGAAAAGAGCAAACCGTTGGCGGTTGTTTGTTCCTCACGTTATATGGAACACCCGGTTTTTAATCGTATCTGCTTACGAATACAAGAAAAACCCCAGACGCTGACGCAATTCCAGGAGGATTTTGCCGATCAATTTTCAGGAGAAAATTGTTTGCTGGTGATGAATACAAAAAAGTCCGCGATTGGTTTTTACCGTTATTTAAGAGAAAACCGGAACGACTACCGGTTGTACTGCTTAACCACCAACCTGGTGCCGCGAGATAGAAGAGACAAAATCCGGGAAATAAGAGCAGCATTAAACAAGGGAGAAAGAATTATCGTAATTTCCACGCAGTTGGTGGAGGCGGGTGTTGATTTGAGTTTTAAGTATGTATACCGGGATTTTGGTCCCCTGGATTCGATCATCCAGGTGGCAGGCCGGTGCAACCGGCACGGCGAGTATGGTCCCACTGGCGGCACCATGACTCTGGTTCGGTTACAGAACCCGGACCACAACGATAAAGAATTTCATTCATATATTTACAAACCTATTATTGCCCAGTATGTCAGGCAGTCATTGACGGTTGACCAATATGAAAGTAATGCCTTCCAGCAGTTAGCGGAGACGTATTTCAGGCAATTTGACTTCCGCATGGAGAGTATGAAACTGCTGCGAGCCATTTATGATCTTAATTACGACAGTGAAACCGGCTCTCAAACCCCGGTTTCTCAATTTAAACTCATCAAAGAATATGACGATGAAACGCTTTATATATTAACCACTTCGGAAGCCCAGGAAAAAATGGGCCAACTGCAAACGCACCTGGGGAAATTGGTGGAGTCGGAGTTAACCCGGGAGGAAAGGGGAAATATATTGCTTATGATTGAGCGGTTGAAAACTGAATTAAGAGAGTATCGAATATCACTGCGGGATAATGATCTCGAGGCGTACCAGGATACGAATATCCTTGAAGATACCGGGATGGGAACGCATCGGTTTATTTCTTATGAAAACCAGGAGAATTATGCGTATGATGAAGAGGTTGGTTTTTTAAGGGAGCCGAAGGCAGAAATATCCGGCGCGGTTCATTTTTGAGCTTTTAACGAATGGAGGATAAATGGAATTGGTATTTACAACACCAGGTGCTTATCTAAATGTGAAAGACGGATTGTTTTCTATATCTATCGATAAGCAGAAGACAATGGTATCTCCTATGAAAGTGGAAAGAATTATTTTATCCACTGAAGCCGTATTGACCACAGCAGTAGTCAAACTGTGTAACGAGCATAATATAGACCTGGTGGTACTGGAAAGAAATGGCGATCCGGTGGGCAGGTTCTGGCATTCCAAATTCGGTTCCACTGCCACTATCAGGAGACGGCAGTTGGAGCTCACCCGGAGTGAAAAAGGTCTTGAATACGCCAAGGATTGGGTGATATCAAAATTAAGGAACGAGATTGAATTTATAAAAGAATTGGCTAAGAACAGGCCGAAGCAGCATGATGAAATCTATGAAAAGTCAGGTACTATCGCGGCAAATATAGAAAAACTCAAGCAATTGCAAGGTAGTGTAGAAGATAAAAGGAGTAGTATTATCGGGTTTGAGGGAAGTGCCTCCAGGGTTTATTTTGGAATTTTATCCACCTGTATGCCGGAGAGGTTCCAATTTTCCGGCAGGTCCAGGCAGCCAGCCAAAGACCCGTTTAATGCCTTCTTAAATTATGCCTATGGCATCCTTTATGCGGATGTAGAAAAAGCCTGTATTATTGCCGGTTTGGACCCGTTTGTCGGTTTCTTACATACCGATAATTACAATAAAAAATCCCTGGTATTCGATATTATCGAGAACTTCAGGATTTATGCCGACCGGGTGGTATTCAAACTGTTCAGCAAAAAAATGGTCAATAATAAAATGTTTGACAATGTCCGGGGAGGGTGTACGTTGAACAAGGAAGGAAAAAGACTGTTATTTGATGAAAACAGCAAATTTTTCGAAAAAGTTGTCAGGTACGGGAACAAAAACATGAAACAATCACATACGATCCAGGCCTTTTGCCATAGATTTGCCAATTCATTAATAAAGGTTGAATCTTAAATTTTGTGGAGTAGAAATAAGATGAATATTTGGATTGTGTATGACATAGAGAGCAGTGTGCCGGGAAACCGGAGGCGCCGGAAAATCATAAAGGAAATTGAGCAATTCGGATTATACAGGGTACAGAAGTCTGTTTTCTTCGGGAATATCGAAAGAAACCGCTTTGATGAACTGGTATTGTTTTCAGAAGAACTGATCGACCCGGAGAAGGACAGTGTTTACTTGTTTCCCATGTGTAATGAAGACTTTGATTCTGTAAAGATTATCGGTCAAGGATTTGATAAAGACATGGTTTCAGGGAAAAAGGACAGCTTAATTTTTTAAAGCGTAAAAGAAATGGAATTTTCAGAAAATAAACGGCTGCTGAGTGCATCGCTGTTAATCGAGTACTGGTATTGCCCCCGGTTTATTTATTTCATGAATGTGTTGGGGGTGCAGCAGTATGAAGAGAAGCGGTTAAAAGTACGACTAGGCAGGGAGGTGCATATACGGAAGGCGCTTCAGCCTGAGTATTTAAGGAAGAAATTGGGCGTAATAAAACAGGAGAAAAACGTTTATTTGAGTGATCCGGGGTATGGAATATGCGGGATACTCGATGAAATTTTATTTTTTGACGAGGGTAAGATATCTTTATTAGATTATAAGTTCGCTTATAATAGTCATAAATTCAAAACACAGTTTCTCCAGAATGTGTTTTATTCGCTGCTGATTGAAAGGAATTATAATACCGGTATCGATCATTGTTATATTGTTTACACCCGTGAGAGGAATAAGCTTGTCCGCTATGATATAAAGGAGAAAGATAAGAAGGAAGTGATTCAAGCGATAAATGATGTGCATCATATCATTTCAACCGGGTACTTTCCCGGGGGTACCGGGATCAAAAAGAGGTGCCCGGATTGCACGTATAAGAATATTTGCATTCGTTAAGAGGAATGTTTTCTTATGTCAAATTTCCGGAGAAAAAAGTGGGTTAATGGTAGAAAGCCGTTATATATAATTGTTTTAAGGTCTAAAAATCGACGCAAAATGTTAAAAAACAGTGATTTTGGGTTGAAAATTCCAGGAAGAATTGGTAAAATAGCCGCTGCATTGAGCGGTGAATTTACATGTATATTGGTTATTTTGCTTTAAAAAGCTGTTTAAGAGAAGGTTCCATTAAAACAAGGATTGAAACCCCAGGTGAGAACACTCCTGGATGAGTCAAAAGTCGGTTTAAGAGAAGGTTCCATTAAAACAAGGATTGAAACTATTTTCGCCAGAAAATATGTATGCTGTGATCATGAGTTTAAGAGAAGGTTCCATTAAAACAAGGATTGAAACCAGAAATACTGAAAGTCGCTGAAAATCTGAGCATAGGTTTAAGAGAAGGTTCCATTAAAACAAGGATTGAAACAGTGTAGCCGGTGCATTCGGCTGCCATTTTTCCGGTCGTTTAAGAGAAGGTTCCATTAAAACAAGGATTGAAACTTCTCTGTAGGTTAATACAGTAAAAAAGGTATTCTCGTTTAAGAGAAGGTTCCATTAAAACAAGGATTGAAACCATACGATAGAAAAAGCCGCCGATGCCGCCTATTGTTTAAGAGAAGGTTCCATTAAAACAAGGATTGAAACTCATCCGGGGTTTCATAATGAACTCCCTCGTCAGTCGTTTAAGAGAAGGTTCCATTAAAACAAGGATTGAAACTCCTTTCTTGTCCATTTGTACAGTGTGTTTTCTGTTGTTTAAGAGAAGGTTCCATTAAAACAAGGATTGAAACAAACGGGGTAGTGCCGTATTTACCCATACCCTCGAAAGTTTAAGAGAAGGTTCCATTAAAACAAGGATTGAAACTGATTTTCTTTTCCGATACGCCCACGGCCTTCAGGGTTTAAGAGAAGGTTCCATTAAAACAAGGATTGAAACGACTTGTATTGTTCAAGTTCGATGATTGCCTTTTTGGTTTAAGAGAAGGTTCCATTAAAACAAGGATTGAAACAAGACAGAATGGAAGAACAAGCGAAAGGTAGAAAGCGGTTTAAGAGAAGGTTCCATTAAAACAAGGATTGAAACCAATGAAATTAAGATAAGGAGAGAAAGCATGGGCAACGTTTAAGAGAAGGTTCCATTAAAACAAGGATTGAAACTTAATGGTATGTAGTTCGGGCTAATGAATTTGTATGGTTTAAGAGAAGGTTCCATTAAAACAAGGATTGAAACACTCGATTTGATTCTATATAAGCCAAAATACCTAAGTTTAAGAGAAGGTTCCATTAAAACAAGGATTGAAACAGATTATCCCGGGAGTAAGCGGTTACCTACCCATGTTTAAGAGAAGGTTCCATTAAAACAAGGATTGAAACAAAAATACTTTCGAGCTTTAATGATCGAAGTTAGGAGTTTAAGAGAAGGTTCCATTAAAACAAGGATTGAAACGGTTGAGCAGCAGCGCGGGAAGGGTAGCAAGGCGATGTTTAAGAGAAGGTTCCATTAAAACAAGGATTGAAACCATTGGAATCCAAAGTTTCATAACCCTTGTTCAGAAGTTTAAGAGAAGGTTCCATTAAAACAAGGATTGAAACTGGCTTATGAGGAAAAAACTGGAGACCATTCTGTCAGGTTTAAGAGAAGGTTCCATTAAAACAAGGATTGAAACTTTGAACGAAAAAACGTATGGAATCGGATTCGGAGGTTTAAGAGAAGGTTCCATTAAAACAAGGATTGAAACAAAGGAAGCAGGGCAAATGTAGCAAAGATGATAAGAGTTTAAGAGAAGGTTCCATTAAAACAAGGATTGAAACATTTTCCGGGTACATACCAGCATTAAAAGTTGGATAGTTTAAGAGAAGGTTCCATTAAAACAAGGATTGAAACTTATTGTCTTGGGTTGTTTTTTTTGCCTTATATATGTTTAAGAGAAGGTTCCATTAAAACAAGGATTGAAACAAAATTATAGCCGAATCCTGTCCCAGCATTTCCGTGGTTTAAGAGAAGGTTCCATTAAAACAAGGATTGAAACATGAATACCCAAATTCCAAAATCCTTCAATTGTCTTACAAGTTTAAGAGAAGGTTCCATTAAAACAAGGATTGAAACTGAATAACTCTTCGTTTTCTGGTTTGTTTTTGTTGGTTTAAGAGAAGGTTCCATTAAAACAAGGATTGAAACTGACTAAAAAATACAAAAGCCATTGCCAGTCTACCCAGTTTAAGAGAAGGTTCCATTAAAACAAGGATTGAAACTGATTTCATCAATTTGGTATTTTGATGTGATGGGAAAGTTTAAGAGAAGGTTCCATTAAAACAAGGATTGAAACAAAAATCAAATATATATAGAAACTGGCATTTTTAATGTTTAAGAGAAGGTTCCATTAAAACAAGGATTGAAACTTACCGCCGGGATGTCTAAGGCGTACGGTATCCCGGTTTAAGAGAAGGTTCCATTAAAACAAGGATTGAAACAATCAAGTTCATGATTATATATTGTGAAATTCGTTGTTTAAGAGAAGGTTCCATTAAAACAAGGATTGAAACGAAAATCACTATTCGTTAAATCATCTGTCGTCACCGGTTTAAGAGAAGGTTCCATTAAAACAAGGATTGAAACGCAGTTTCCCCTGCTGAAGCGCCGCTCCAAAGCATTGGTTTAAGAGAAGGTTCCATTAAAACAAGGATTGAAACCGGTGAAAATACACAAAATAAAAAAAAGAAAAGTAGTTTAAGAGAAGGTTCCATTAAAACAAGGATTGAAACGACGGTCCGTAATATATCCCTTTTGCAAATTTCTTTCTGGCGTTTAAGAGAAGGTTCCATTAAAACAAGGATTGAAACCCATTCAATTAAAGCAGATGGATATACACAACCTATGTTTAAGAGAAGGTTCCATTAAAACAAGGATTGAAACAATTCGTTTTCGGTAAATTTTGAAATTTCCTGGACTTGTTTAAGAGAAGGTTCCATTAAAACAAGGATTGAAACTTCTGCTTGACTCTATATAAGCCAAAATTCCAAGCGTTTAAGAGAAGGTTCCATTAAAACAAGGATTGAAACTTTTTATCTCTCCGTATTCTTTCTTATAGCAAAACCTGTTTAAGAGAAGGTTCCATTAAAACAAGGATTGAAACTCATAGTACGATACTTGCTTTGTTAGTTTCGGGTCAGTTTAAGAGAAGGTTCCATTAAAACAAGGATTGAAACCCGTTAACCTTAAGAAGTAGTAAAGCAGTCCAAAGTTTAAGAGAAG
>WVZO01000569.1 GCA_011772425.1 Candidatus Aminicenantota bacterium | reverse complement strand
CTGCCCCCCTGGACCCCCCGCAAAAGCTTTTCATACATGGTCAGCCTGGGGTATGTGGTTCTAACCATACTACCCCATTGGAATCATATAGTAAGGTTAAGGCTTCCCCAAACGCCTGAAACACCCTCCCTCATAATAACACTTGTCAACTTTAAACGTGGTTATCCTACCGGCTGGTTCAGGTAAGGAAGCCTTTAGATGGCGCGAAGGGCCTTCTGTGGCTCCCCCCGCCGGGGGGTTGACAAAGAGTGGAATACGAATTAATATTAATAGCTAAACTAAAAAAGATGAGGCAAACGGATGATTGCACGTAGGAAGATTTTAATTGTTTTGGTTTTGACTACAAGTATACTTTTGTTGCAATGTGGAAGGCAGAAAAGCACAACTGATTTGCTCGAACTGCGCGGCCGCACCATGGGTACGATGTTTATGGTGAAAACCCTTAAGAAACCTGAGGATTTAAAATCCACCACGTCGGAACTGACCCTGAAACTATCCCATGATATCGGGGAAATTCTGACAACAGTCAATCAACAAATGTCTACCTGGTTAAAAGATTCTGAGATTTCCCGTTTCAATCGATACCCGGAAACCGGCTGGTTTGACGTTTCTTCCAACACAGCCCTTGTATTTACCGAAGCATTACGAGTCAGTGAATTATCCAATGGAGCCTTTGATATCACTGTTGGTCCGTTGGTGAACCTCTGGGGATTCGGCCCTGCCAAAACAGACCGGCAAATACCCGGTGATGAGAAAATAAAAGAGGTAATGGCAAAGACCGGCTATCAAAAACTAGCGGTCCGTCCCTCATCATCACCGCCTGCAATCAAAAAAGAAATTCCCGGGATCCAGTGTGATCTTTCCGCCATTGCCAAGGGATTCGGGGTGGATAAAACAGCAGAGTACCTGGAATCCAAAGGGTACATGAATTACCTGGTGGAAATCGGTGGAGAAGTCCGGGTCAAGGGGATCAACCATGAAAAAAGACCGTGGCGTGTGGCAATCCTCGCACCTGGCCCCGGTGGTAAGTCTCCTTATCAAAAAGTCCTTTCTTTAAAGGATAAAGCAATGGCAACCTCCGGCGATTACTTCAACTATTTTGAAAAAGACGGGGTCCGCTATTCTCATACCATCGATCCCACCACCGGCAAGCCTATTACTCACAAACTGGCATCTGTAACTGTCATTCACGATTCCTGTATGACAGCGGATGCCATGGCAACGGCCATCAATGTACTGGGCTCGGGAAAAGGATATGAACTGGCATTAAAAGAAAACCTGCCGGTTTTCCTGGTTATCAGGAAAGGTGATACCTTTATTGAGAAGATGACGCCGCAGTTCAGGAGGATGATAGAAAAGTAGGCAGTTGGCAGTTGGCAGTTGGCAACAAGAAAAGGTTACCAGGCAGGTTAAGGAGATAAACAATGAAATTTATAATACCGATAATAATAACGATAGTGGCTGTTGTGTTTATGGCAGCAGCCCTTCATTTTTCAAAATATAAAAAAAGAAAAGGTTCCGGCTGCTGCAGTGGAGGTAAAGCTCTCGCTGATTATACCGGTAAAACCTGTGAAGAAGATGACAGCAAAATGTGTATCTGTTGAGGAAGAAAGTTGTAGAAAAAGTAAAAGAATTCTTGAGAAATCCTTGCTTTTGTGATATAAATGGTAATGTATATGGTATGCGGCACAAAGAATAGGCGGTTCAGTAGTTTGCTTAAACCATAAACCAGCCGGGCCGGAACCAAACGGGCTGGCTAAACTCTGGTTAAGGTTAAGGAAGAAAATCTTTTTCTCAACCTCAGCCTTAACCTCAACCTTGTTTATCAAAAAAAATTCGCCATAAAATGGCAAGACTTTTTTGGTAAGCGCCTAAATAAAGGAGATAGGCCCATGAAACCCAAAACATTCAACAAAAAACTGGTATTAAAGAAAGCAACCATTGCCAATTTAAACCATCGACAGATGAATAGTGCCCATGGTGGAAATGTAGGCATAGGCATTGTCGAACCAGGTCCCGACCCGGTTCCCGTCACCACTGACCAGGATACTTGCCCGTGCAGTGTTCCCGAGTGTATTACTGATCCTCCCACCGAATGTTATACCTGCCCTTACACCTGGAATAATCCCTGCTGCCCTCAGCCTACCGACACGGTGGAACCGGCTTAACCGGTCGGTGGTATTCGCTAACATTCATTCTATCTCATCGAAAAGCTTTGCCTGGAAAAATAAAGGAGATATTTGCAAATTTTTATTTTTTATGTTATCCTATCTTTCGTAATGGATAAGAAAGGCGTGTTACATTTAAATTTTTTTTGCACGGTGAAGCGTATGACCAAAAAAAATAAAATAACAGGAGGGTTATCATGAAAACCAAAAAATTCGCGAAAAAACTCGCGTTAAACAAGAAAACCATTGCCAATCTAAGTGATGGGCATATGGGTAACGTCAAAGGAGGAGATATTAACACTGGCAGCGGCCATCCTCCTTGTGAAATTTCTTGTGGATGTGTCACCTTAAAATTTACCGGTTGTGAATTATGTCCTACGGATACCTGCAATACCTGTCCTGCTACTTGTAATACCTGTAATTATACTTGTGGTGCTGACTGCACATTTAAAGGTACATGCGACTGCCCGAATCCACCTATTCCATGAGTATCCAGGATCCAGAGTAATACCGGGGCGGAACTTTGAAATTTGGATTTTTAATGGATTGGTGATCAAAAAGCAACAAAGACATGAAACGGCGTAGAGCAGAGAGCAGACAGCATAGGGTAATATATGCTCTACGCTCTACGCTATAAGCTTTGACAGGAGGGTTATCATGAAAACCAAAACTTTCAAGAAAAAGCTTGTGTTAAACAAAAAAACCATTGCCGATCTGAACAATGGGCAATTGGGTAAAATTAAGGGAGGAAAAACGGGTCCCACCCAATTGATTTCTGTGTGCGTTTGCCAGGTGCCAACTGAGAACCAAACCTGTCCTGATACCTGTGATACTTGTACTTGTATCAGCCTTTATGGTGGCTGCCCACCATATTGTCTGATCACACCCGGTTGTTAAAAAAGGTAAGATGGATCAGGAGGACCTGATCCACATATCTGCTCATTTATACCTTTGACATACTGACATACTGATTACTGTTCTCATGCATGCGGACAGAACGTGCCACAACGTTCTGGCCGGAGGGTGTATTACAGCCAAAGATGGCGTTTATTCACTGAACCAATTGGAGTTCAGAAAGATAATCTATGTTTCAAAAACGGAAAGGGTAAAATGGGTCAGGTTTGCACACTACGTTCGAATCCTTCCATCCTTTTGCATTCTTTTCTCATTTTCGTGTCTCTTCGTGTAACTTCGCGGCTAAAAATAAAAAAATCCTTGAAAGTTTTTTTTGTTTATGCTACGCTTTCCTCTTATGGAGAACAAAGGCGTGTTACATTTAAACGTTTTCGGTATGGCAAAATCTAAAAAATAAAATAATCGGAGGAAATCATGAAGACTAAAACTTTCAAGAAAAAACTAACACTGAACAAAAAAACCATTGCCGACTTAACCAGTGGGAAATTGAGTCACGTTAAGGGAGGGCTGCTAAAGACCGATCCTCCCTGTTTAGTTAGGATAACTGAAGAAACATGCCCTGTTACTGGATGTGGGAATACTTGTTTTTCTGAAGGGTTAGAGTATATCTGCTGTTCCGGGACCTGTGCTTGGACTTGCTCTGGTTGTGGTACCGTATGCGGCGGTCCTGCTTGCTGAGTACCTGCTAATTGGGGCTACGTCTCAACATTTAAGATTATGGAGATTTGAAGTATAGTTGAGTAAGGTAAGTAAGGTGCGTGGAGTAAGGAGAACTCCACTCACACAACTAAAATAAAAATGAGAGGTAAAGCCCCTTCTTTATGGAAATTATTCAGGAATGATGCTCTTGCATTTTATTCTTGCCTTGGAGTCCCCTTTTCATTTATTATTGTGCTCATTTTAAATCAATTGACCTCTTTTGACTATCGCAAATACCGAACGATCCATTTAATTATGATAAGTATAGTGATCATATTCGGTTTTTTATTAAAAGTGATTATTTCCTGGCTTTTGTTCATCAGGGGAAGCCGTGTGGAAGGAATCGTTTTAGAGGTCGAAAGAATGATGATGGGGATATTCTCAATTTATCTGGTGGAATATTCCTATACATTCAATGGAAAGAGTTATTCGGGCACCGATACATTAAGAAAGTCTTCGACCACTAAAGGAGAGGCAGTCACAGTTCTTTGCTTTCCCAATAAACCCTCTTTGTCGATTATCGCAGATTTTCATGATTAAAAGCGAATCTCCCATGATGCTGTTTAGAAGGAATCCAGGGGCGAATCCAGGAACGGAACGTTTAAATTTGATTCTTGCTGAATTGGTGATCAAAAAGGCAAAAAACTCTTGAAAATTTTTTTTGTTTATGCTACGCTGTACTCCACTCAACTTACTCAGCTAAACTAAAATTAGGAAGAAAAATGAAAAAAAATTTATTATTACCTGTTTTGGCCGGTTTGATATGGATTTCCATTACCTCCCCTACCACTGCTCAAAAGATCAATATCCGCGTTGATCCTCGGATTGAACTATTGGCAGTGGTTCAATTTTTAAGTGATTACGATCTAATCAACACATTCGAATTTCCTTATAAACATGACATTAAAAACCATTTTTCGGCTTACAAAGGGCATCCGGCTGTCAAAGGATTTGCTGAAATGAGGGCGCAAGGTTTCAGTTTTGATGCTCCACCTACGGCAGTGCTTCACCTCTCCAATCCACCGGAGTTAAAAATAAATCCGCCATTCACGGATTACTTAATTCAAAGGGCTGGCGGCAAGGAAAAATTGGAACCATTTGTTAAAAACCTTCGCGACTTTGCACGTAAAACCCAATTTATAGCATTTTTTAAATCTCATCACCGCACCTATTCACAAACGGTGGAAAGAGTTAAAAAGAAATTAGAAGCTGTCGACTATATTGGAATTCTGAAAAAATACTATGGAATGAAACAGCGCAGTTATAATATCATCCTGGTCCCATTGTTCAAGGGAAACTATGTGCCCAGGGTTAAGCATAAGGATGGAAATTTTGATGTTTTTAATATTGTCAGCCCCTTAGGTATTAAAAATGGTTTGCCGGAATTCGGCACAGTGAAGTATTTTAAACACCTTGCCTGGCATGAATTTAGTCACTCTTTTGTAAATCCGATTCAACATCAATACCAGCAGCAAATCGACAGCTTTTCTTCGCTTTTCGCTCCAATTGCCAAAAAGATGAAACAACAGGCTTATGACGATTGGAGGATAACGGTTAATGAACATATCGTCAGGGCCGTAACCACTCACCTGAGTTATATGACCAAAGGTAAAGAAGCAGGGGATCAGGCCCTCAGGTATGAAAAGCAAAGAGGTTTTCTTTATGTTGAACCCCTGTGTAAAAAACTTGAAATATATGAGGCGAAAAGAGATAAGTATCCAAAACTTACAGACTTTTATCCTGAGTTTATCAATGTTTTTAAGGAATTGTCTAAAAGTCCGGACAGGTATTCTCACCATATGCTTTTTAACGGGAATATCAATGAAGTCGTATTGGATAAGGAATCCGTTGTTCTTATTATTCCAACCAATGAAAGGAATAAAGACATACAGGACAACATTCATACCTATGTAAAAAAAATCCATAAGATGTTTTATAAAGGCTGCCCGATTTTAACTGATAAACAAGCCTTGAACAAAGACCTCGCAAATAACTCGATTATACTCTATGGAACCATATCCGGGAATCTTCTATCGGCCAAATATATTAAAGGTTTACCCGTGCGAATTAAAGCGGATCGCATCACAGCCAAAGAGACCTATCGGGGAAACCATTTGCGTTTTATCACATGCTGGCCAAACCCCAAAAATCCGTATAAAGGTATGTTGATATATACGGCTCAGAAAGCCGAAGATATAATCGGGATCAATTCTGTTTTCCACGGCCCCACGGATTATGTCATCGCCGATAAAACAACCATCTTGCAGGCGGCAAATTATAAGAAAGATAAAGATAAGTGGAGCTTCTAAACGGAATAGCGAACACAAAATGCAGGCCGAGCCCCTACCTCTGATGGACGATTTTGTGCGTTCGTAGTTCGTAGGGGTAAACCTTGTGTTTACCCTTGCTTGAATCGGTAAAATTAGAATTGCTGCAGAGAATGAAATAACTTGAAAACTACCATGTTTTCGAGTAAAATCTGGTATGACGATAATACCTAAAAACAAAAGAAAAGGATGAAAAAACCATGATAATCCATTTTAAATCAAAACCAAAACGTTTTGTTTTTTCCATCTTGTTTTTTATTTTCCTCCTGGCGGCAGGCGTAAAAGGGTATCCCCAGGGAAATGTCGATCTTGCTCAACTGGACAGTTATATTGAAGCTGCCAGGAAAGATTGGAAGATACCGGGCATGGCAGCAGCCATTGTCAAAGACGGCCAGGTGGTACTGGCAAAAGGGTATGGATTAAAAGAGTTCTCTAAACCGGGAAAAGTAGATGAAAAGACCCTTTTTGCCATTGCTTCCAATACCAAGGCGTTTACAGCGGCGACCCTGGCAATACTGGTAGAAGAGGAGAAAATCAAATGGAACCATCGGGTGAGGGAATACCTTCCCTATTTCAAGTTATACGATCCGTATGTAACCGAAGAAATGAGGGTCCGGGATTTACTGTGCCACCGCTGCGGCCTGGGTACCTTCAGCGGCGATCTTCTCTGGTATGAAACCCCTTACAGCACCGTGGAAGTGATCAAGCGGGCCCAATACTTAAAACCGTCATCCAGTTTTCGCAGCGGTTACGGGTATTCCAATATCATGTTTATGGCCGCGGGTGAAATCATCCCGGCGGTTACGGGTAAACCCTGGAAAGATTTTGTAATAGAGCGAATTTTCAAGCCCCTGGGCATGGAGACCACCAATGTCGGCACCAGTGAATTAAAAAAGTACCAGAATGTTGCCACACCTCATTATGTATACAGCGATGGGAAAACCGTAACGATTTCGTATACGACTTCGGACCAGATCAGCGCGGCCGGGGGCATCAATTCCAATGTCAGCGATATGGCTCGGTGGCTCATCATGCTGCTGAATGACGGTACCCATGAAAATAAACAGATTTTAAGCGAAACGAGTATAGAGGAAATGTGGACGCCCCATACGGTTATCCCGCTGTCAGGATCATCAAAAGAGCTTTTCCCTTCTACCCATTTCAGGAGTTACGGCCTGGGCTGGGTCCTGCTGGACTATCACGGCCGTAAAATTATCTACCACAGCGGCGGATTGGATGGTATGATATCCAGGGTTGCCATGGTACCGGAAATTAAACTGGGACTGGTGGTGCTTACCAACAGTATGAACGATTTACCAAAGGCGTTAATGTATCGGATCATCGACACATACCTGGGAGTTACTCCCAAAGACTGGAGCCGCATATACCTGGACCGCTACCGGGAATCGGCAGAAAAAGAAAAACAGCGAGCGGCAGAGATCACAAAAAAGAAAAAAAAGACCCGTTACCCGGTGAAGCTTGAAGATTATACCGGGCTTTACGGGGGGCCCATGTATGGAGACGCCCGGGTGTCCCTGGAAAACAAAAAACTGGTCCTCCGCTTTTTACCAGCGCCGGTGTTTATTTCCGACCTCTCTCACCTCCACTACGATACCTTCCAACTGAAACTAAGAAATACCTTATCATTTATTCCCCACGGCATTGGTACGGTCCAGTTCATTCGCGATAAAGACGGAAACGTGGTAGAAATGAAAGTGGATATTCCCAACCGGGACTTCTGGTTCGACGAACTGGAGTTTAAAATGAAAGAGTAATGTAACACCAATTATTAGACGCAAAGCTGCAGCAATTCTAATTTTACCAATTGTCCGGGCGAACACAGAGGTTCGCCCCTACGCCTGACGATCGTTTTCGTCCGTTTGTAGTTCGTAGGGGTAAACCTTGTGTTTACCCTTGTTTGAAACAACAAATTTAGAATCTCTGGAAAGCTGTTTTTTGGTTGCAGGTTACAAAAGGTTGTGATATGATTGGGATTTGAAAATTAAAAAACCATGAAGTCCTTTGACAAGTACATCCTGAAAGAAATCGCCTCGCCCTTTGGAATCGGGCTGCTGGTCTATACCTTTACCCTGCTTATTAATATGATTTTTGTCCTCTCCGATACCCTGATTGCCAAGGAAGCCTCAATTCTTACCGTCCTGGAAATCCTGGCGTACATGCTGCCGGACTTTCTTTCTTTTACCATACCCATGTCTTCCCTCATGGGGGTGCTGGCAGGTCTGAGCCGCATGAGCACCGATTCGGAAATCGTTGCCTTCAAAACCATGGGGGTTAGTAATCTCAGGATCCTTAAACCTATTATGATATTCGCTGTCATCAACTGGCTTTTTTCTTCCTGGTTAATTATGTATATGGCGCCTGAAGCCGGTTTCAGGCTGAGTAAAATATGGGTCCAACTGACACTAAAACGAACAGCGGCCTTTGCCAAACCCGGAGATTTCTATAAAAACCTGCCTTACTACACGCTCTATTTCAATGATGTGGATAGGGATACCGATGAGTGGAAAGGTGTGTTCCTTTACTCTAAGAAACGCGGCGATACCGACACCATTATCCTGGCTAAACGAGGCAAGTTTATCCAGAGCCTGGAAGAAAAAGACAGCTGGATTTTTCTAAAGGATGTCTTGGTTCACAGTTTTCAGAAAAAAGAGCCGGACGAAAGCTATGATATAACCCAATTTGTTTCCAAGAAGGAAACCGTCCCCAACCCGGTGGAAATGAAACAGACCCGAAAAGAGAGGCAGTTGGTTTTCCCGGAGCTGGTAAAACGAATAAAAAAGCAGCCCAAAAACCGCCTGCTGTCAATTGAATTCCAGCGAAAATTCGCCCTTCCCTTTGCCTGTCTGGCCCTGGCCTTCCTGGCTCTTTCCCTGGGCATTTCCACTAAGAAAGGAGGAAAAGTAAGCGGTTTTATCATCTCACTGGGCGTTATCTTTGTCTACTACACCATATCCATCACCACGGAAAACATGATTAAAAAAGGACTGCTATCTCCTTTCCTGGGTATGTGGAGTGCCAACTTGTTTCTTTTGATTACCGGGATTATCTTTTACTATTTTACGTCAAAAGAAAAAACCATCAACTGGGAGCGGCTGTTTGTGTTTGCCGATAATATCAAAGAACGATTCCGGCAGCGAAAACAAAGAAGACAAAAAACAAAACGAAAAGTAATCCTGGTGATTAAGTTTAAACCTATCCGCTTGAAATTCAGACTCTTTAAAATTATCGATATATACGTGGTGAAAAAATTACTCTTCACCTTTTTCTTAATCTTTGCCTCTTTAATCATGGTTTTCTATATCACCAATATCGTAGAATTGGTCGATGATGTGGTGGAAAATAATGTGGAGTTTTTTTATATATTTGAATTTCTTTATTACCATACACCGGAAATCATCAGTTTTGTTCTGCCGGTCTCCATTTTAACGGCTGTTTTATTGGCGTTTTCAGTAATGAGTAAAAATAACGAAATCGTTGCGGTGCAGGTTAGCGGTATCAGCTTATACCGCCTGACTTTACCCGCAATCGTTATCGGCTTGCTGCTCTCGCTGGCGTATTTCTACGTCCAGGAAAGAATTACACCAGGTGCCAATAAAAAGAAACGGGAAGTGCTGAACATCATCCACAAACGGGTCGTCAAAACAGAGCAAGAAATGAGAAAAAATTGGGTGGTGGGAAAAAATGGTGAATTTTATTTCTACGATTTCCTGGATAAAAAAAACAACCGCATTGTGAACTTTAATGTTATTTATATGGATGAGAACTTTTCCCCAAACAAACGAATCTCCGCAAAGTTCGCAAAATGGTCGAATGACACGGAAATAATCTTAAGAACAGGTTTTGAGAGAAGTTTTAGAAACAACGTTCCCGTGGGTTTCTTTAAATTCACCAGTAAAAAAATGAACATCCAGGGAGGACGGGAACTATTTACTAAAAGAATCGCATTTCCCCAGTACATGAATATTAAAACCTTGAAACGATATATTCGTTACCTGGAAGAAAAAAAATCCGACACCCAAAAATATGAAGCCCAGTTATACTATAAATATGCGTTTCCCTTATCCAGCCTGGTGATGGTATTGATAGCCATTCCTTTTTCTTTTTTAATGGGCAAAAAAGGTACATTGTTCGGTATTGGGGTTGCTATTGGCATATCCATGTTTTTTTGGTTTACCTTTGCCGTGTTCAGTGCGTTGGGTTCTGCAGCTATTCTTTCTCCCTTTATTTCTGCCTTTGCCCCGCTTTTTATTTTTGCCATCATCTCCGGTTACCTGTTTATGAATGTCAAGACATAGGGGGCGTAGGGCAGGGCGCCCTGCGGGCAAATTTAAATCGCCTTCGGCGAGGTCATTAGCCACGAAGGAACACGAAGAAACACGAAGGTTTTTACAATGCGGTAAAAATCACGAAGGAAAACAAGGAAATATCTCCATTTACGCACCGGATGAGTCAAATAAGCATGATTCTTCTTTGAAAACGGTAATTCTAAGACGATCAACCATGTTTTTGTTATGATTAACCATTATTTGGTTTTGAAATCCATTATTTAATAATAATAAGCGGATATTATTCTTTAAAAACCATGATTTATTAATGATAGACCATTATTCTTTTATAATCGACCATGCTTCTTTTATAAAAACCAGGATTTTATAATAAAAATATCGTCGATCATTATTAAATTATGGTATATAATAAATAAATCGTGGTATATATAAAAAAATATTGGTCGAATATAATAGAATCATGGTTTTTATTATAAAAACATGGTTGAATGTCTTCAAAGCATGGTAAACTAAAGACAAATGATGGTAGATTGTCGAAGAATTGAGCTTTTTGGTGTTAAAAATCGTCGCGGGACGTGAGCGAACTGCTTTTTTTCTTCTCCCATTTGTCTCTTCTTCCTTTCTTCGCGTATCTTCGCGTGTCTTCGCGGCTAAAAATAAAAAACCCTTCGTGTCCTTCGTGCCTCTGTGGTTTAAAAAAATAGATAGGGATTTGGGCTTGACATTTTCTTCCTCCTATAGTAAAAAATAATATTCAACAGGCAGAGGGATGGTCTGTTGAGATGGAGACAAGGATGAAAAAACAAATCTTCATTTCTCACAGCAGCAAGGATGATGAGTTTGTGAAGGCTCTTGGCAAAAGCCTGGAAATCCAGGGCTTTGACACCTGGATAGACTCACGGGAATTGGTTGGCGGTGATCAATTGGAACCGGAAATCAAAAAAGCTATTGAAAAGGCCCGTGCGTTTATTGTGGTAATCAGCCTGAATACCATTAACTCTCCCTGGGTTTTGAAAGAGATTAAGTATGCATTGGAAATAAAGAAAAAAAAGAAACGGAAAAAGGATTACCCGGTGATCCCCTTGATGTTGGAGGGTATCGAGCCCACTGCTTTGAACCTGTATTTTGATAAGGAGCCGGTTGGCATAAAAGTTCAAATCGGTGCCGGGGGGATTGCTGAAGCCATGCCGCAAATACTGGCGGCATTGGGTGAACGGAAACCGGATGATATTCAACCCATGCTGAGACCTGAACCAGAACCCCTGGAAGAACTGGTATTGGAACTGACTGATCCGTGTATCGTCGAAAAGGACGGCAAACGCCGGGCACAGGCTGAGGCCCGGTTAATCTATTTTCCCGGTGAAAAAGGAAAACGCGAGGTTGAGAGTAAAGAGCGTTTCCTGTTTACTGCGCCCCTGGGTGCTATTGAAAGCGAGGAGTTAAGCTGGTACCTGGAGCGTTACTACACCTGGCCTGTGGGGGTATTTAAACAGCGGGCGGAAAACGTGGAAAAGCAGCTCCCGGAATGGGGAAAAGCGCTTTATGATGCGGTATTAAACGATGAATCCGTTCGTAATGTATTGTCTGCCTGGTATGGGGCAAAAGGCAAAACCGGCCGGCGGTTTACGGTTTTTGTGGATTCGCGATTGGTAAAAGGTACAGAAGAGGAGAAACAGGCGGAAGCGAACGAGGCAGCCACGTTACTCCTGAGCCTGCCCTGGGAATTGCTGCATGATGAAGATGGCTATTTATTTATGGGTGCTAAACCGGTCCAGGTGCGGCGGCGTTTGCCTAACACGCATTCCCTGGAAGGAACGGTTTCCGAACCGCCCATCCGTATTTTGCTGGTCAGTCCCCGGCCTGAAGATGATAAAGCAGGTTATATCGATCACCGGGTGAGTGCGCTGCCCCTGGTGACTGCCCTGGAAAGCCTGGGGGATTTGGCAGAACTCACTGTTCTTTCCCCGCCCACGTTTAAGGCCTTTGAAAAGGAATTAAACCGGGCGCAGGAAAAAGGGACTCCCTATCACGTGGTGCATTTTGACGGTCACGGCGTATTTCGCAAAGACCTGGGATTGGGGGGCTTGTGTTTTGAGGACACGAAAGACCATAAAAAACTGGAAAAGCGGCGTTCGTTTATCGTGGATGCCGATGAATTGGCAAAGGTAATACGTCATCATCGTATTCCCCTATTTTTCCTGGAAGCCTGCCAGACGGCAAAGGCAGAAGAGGACCCCACCACATCGGTGGCGGCTGCCTTGTTGGATGTGGGTGTGGCTTCGGTGGTAGCCATGAGTCATTCGGTCCTGGTGGAAACGGCGCGCCGGTTTGTGCAGGGATTTTACACAGAACTGGTTGTAGGGGCCCGGGTGGGTAAAGCCATGTTGGAGGGGCAGCGGGAGTTAAAATCAGACAGTTTTCGTTTGAAAATATTCGGGGCTGGCCGGTTGGATTTGCAGGACTGGTTTGTGCCTGTGCTTTTTCAGGAAAAGGAGGATTTACAGCTTCTTACCCGCGTGCCTACCAGGGATATTGTAGCCATCGATAGAAAAAAGCAGGAACGTCGTTTTGGTAAGCTGCCGCCGGTACCTGAGCATCATTTTATCGGTCGCTCCCGGGAGCTGTTGAAATTGGAGCGTTTATTGGCACAGAAATCTTACGCGGTGTTGTGCGGCCAGGGTGGTGAAGGCAAGACCACGTTGGCTGCGGAGCTGGCCCGCTGGCTTATTCGTACCGGCCGATTTTTTCGGGCGGTTTTTGTATGTATGGAAGATATTTATGATGTGCGCACCGTTGTGGACCGCATGGGTCAACAGCTTGTTCCCAATTATTCTGTGGCAGAATATCCTGACGCAGAGTTGATGAATAAAGCCTTGCAGCCCATAGAGCGCCAATTGAGGAATGAGCGCACCCTGGTCATCCTCGACAACATGGAAAGCATTCTCCCCCTTAATAAAAGTTTTTGCGGGGGGTCTACCAGGGGGGCAGTTTTTTTAAAAAGCGCCCCCCTGAGTTTAAATACTGTGCGTTTTGAACCAGAAGCGTTAAAAACTTTTTTCGATCTATGCAAAAAATTACAATCAATTGGTGATACTTGTTTGCTTTTCACTTCGCGTGAAAAGCTGCCGGAGCCTTTTGCAGTAGAATTCCAGCGGGTCATTCTCAGCCGGTTGGATAAGAAAGATGCGGTTGAGCTGGTCCACCAGGCCATGACGGTCAAGGGTTTAACGCCCAGGGAGGATGATCGCGGTGGCACCCAGCCGGAAGTGGAGGCGTTGGTAGAAGCGGTTAACTGTCATGCACGCAGTTTGGTCTTGTTGGCGCCTTATATCAGTGAATTCGGTGTGCGGCATACTACGGAGAACCTGGGGCGGTTAATGGCAGAGCTGCACAAGCAGTATCCTGACGAACGGGAACGCTCACTCTTTGCCAGTGTGGAGCTTTCGCTGGGCCGGTTGTCACCCGGGATACGGGAGAAAATCAGGCCGCTTGGGGTGTTCCAGGGGGGCGGCCATATTGTGGTTATACAAGAAGTTTTAGGATTAAAGGAAGAGGAAAGAGATTTGCTGGCTCGTGAATTGGTGCAAACCGGCCTGGGTGAGCTTATGGCTTATGGTTTTTTGCGTTTTCACCCGGCGCTGTGTCCTTACTTACGGCAGGAAATGGATGAAGCGGAACTTGTTGAAAGCACGGCCCGCTGGGCTCAAAGCATGAAGCAACTGAGTGATTATTTATATAAAGAGTTTTTCAAAGATGCGCAACTGGCACTCAACTTAACCACCCTGGAGCTGCCCAACCTGGTGCAGCTCCTGGAACATGTGCGGGCGCAAGAGGAACCGGAGGAAACAATAGACCTGGCAGCAGCCATTGAACAATTGATTGCACAGTTAGGCAGGCCGCACCTGCTGGCACAGGTGACAGCCATCCGGGAAGAGGAAGCGAAAAAATTGGGCGATGAGAATTGGAGCCATATAAAATATTTATCTGAGGATAGTAAAATCGACCGTTTACTTGAGAAAGGCAATCTTTCTCAAGCACTGGAAAATGCACAAATATTATTGAAAAAATGTATAACGGCTGGTGAACATGCTTATTCGGGAGCAGACTATGATATTGCATTGGCCTATCTTTCACTTGGGAGGGTACTGAAAAAGCGCGGCGCTGCCGAAGCCGCACTTTCACCCATTGATGAGGCCCTTCATCGGTTTCAACACCTCGCAGACCGGGGAGATGATGATGCAGCACGAACGGCATCGACTTCGCTTGGAGAGAAAGGCGAATGTCTCCTTTATCTTGGCCGTCTGGATGAAGCAGCATCGACTTACGAAGAAAGCATTAAAATTTTTGAAAAATTAGAAAATAAAAGGCAGGTTGCCGTTGCAAAATTTTGGTTGGGTTCTGTACGTCTTGAGCAAGGACGTTATTTAGATGCGATTGAAGCTTATGAAAAAGCTCGTAAAACCTTCGATGACCTTGGAGAGCCCAAAACAGTTGGGCAAGCTTGGCATCAGACCGGCATAGTTTATGAAAAGGCCGGGCGTTTTGAGGCGGCGGAGCAGGCCTACCGGCAGTCCCTGGCAATTTTTGTGCAGCAAAACGATCCGGCCAGTGAGGCCAGCAGTTTGGTCCAACTGGGCAATCTTTACCATAAAATGGGCCGCTTTGAAGATACGGTCATATTTTACCGGCAGGCAGTGGATAAGAGTGTCGAAATTGGTGATAAGGCAAAAGAAGGGCATAGACGAAATAACCTTGCCGCTACATTGATCAAACTCAAGCGTTTTGATGAAGCCCGGCAGGAGATAAAGCGGGCCATTGAATGCAAGAAGCCTTACGGCCATGCTTCCGAACCCTGGAAAACCTATGGCATCCTGTATGATCTTGAACAGGCAGAGGGCAATAAAGAGGCGGCGGAGCGGGCGCGGGGCGAGGCGATTCGACTTTACCTGGCCTATCGCCGGGACGGCGGGGAGAATCACAGCGGAGGCGGGCGGTTGTGTTATGACTTCTTGCAGGCCATTCAAGAAAATAAAACGGAAGAAATGGCCGCTATTTTAACAGAACTTTCAAATCATCCTGAAATTGACCAATCTTTAATTCCCTTAATCCCGAAACTCCAGGCCATCCTGGCCGGTTCTCGTGATAAAGAACTGGCTGCCGATCCTGAGTTGGCTTATACAGATGCGGCAGAGATTTTGTTTTTGCTGGAGAAGATAAAGTAAAAGAAAGCACGAAATTCGAATATCGAAATCCGAAACAAATTCAAATGACCAAAATTCCAATGACCAAAACGAAAAAGACACGATAGCATCGTAACATGCTGCTTTTGTTTTGAATTTGAAACATTTGGATTTTGGATTTGTTTCGAATTTCGTGCTTCGCATTTCGGATTTAAAAAGTCCAGGATTATGCCCCATGTTATAAATTCTTCACCCTGAATATCAATTGTTGAAACCGGTCCCATTCATCATCCAGATGCGGCAGAGATTTTGTTTTTGCTGGAAAAGTTGAAGTAAAAGAAAGCACGAAATCCGAATTTCGAAATCCGAAACAAATTCAAATGACCAAAATTCCAATGACCGAAACGAAAAAGACTCGATAGCATCGTATCATGCTGCTTTTGTTTTGAATTTGAAACATTTGGATTTTGGATTTGTTTCGAATTTCGTGCTNNTCTTCACCCTGAATATCAATTGTTGAAACCGGTCCCATTCATCATCCAGATGCGGCAGAGATATTGTTTTTGCTGGAAAAGATAGAGGGAGGTAACACAGACGGGGAGGCGTCATAATTGGACATTTCCAATGTATCAACCAATCCAGCAGGAGCCAAAAGGGGAAAAATTCCAAATTCCAAATCACAAATCACAAACAAATTCCAAATTCCAATGACCGAAATTACAAACATCTAAAGAAAACTCTTAAGAAACTCTCCTGTTAAGAAGCTCTTTTCTAGCTTTTTGCTCATGAACGTAATCGGTAAACCGGAACGAATCATAATCTCATGCTCATGGGTGCACCGTTTGTGATTTGTAATTTGTATATTGTATAATTGTTTGTAATTTGGAATTTGTGATTTGTAATTTAAAAAAAGCAGGCGTTTAAATACGTCCGAAGGACGCCCCTTTGTTTCGGATATCGTGCTTCGCATTTTAATATTTTGGAACCCATTGCTAAATCGATTGGTTTATGATAGGATTTACCTATGAAAGAAGATATCGTTTCAATGTTTAAACAGAGGGTTCTGAAGGTTTTAGAAAGTAGAGAAGTCAAATTTATTCTATTTGGCTCCAGGGGGAGAGGAGATGCGGATGAGTTTTCCGACTATGATTTCCTTATCATAACCCCTGAAAAGGAATATAATGTTGAAGAAAAAATAGAAGAGATTGAGATGGATATATTTGTAAGAAATAACGCAATAATAAACTCCCACCTTTTTTCAGAAAAGGAACTTAAACAATTGTCCTTTGAACCCTTTATTGCGAATGCCCTTGAAGAAGGTATCGCGGCATGAAGAATGAAATCGAGTCCGTTATAGATAAATCCAAAAGATCAATTAAGTCAGCCAAAAGAGAGTATAAAGCAGGCGATTACGATTATGCCTGTTCAAGAGCCTATTATGCTGCTTTCTATCTGCTTGAAGGTGTTCTATTGCTTGATAATAAAAGATTCACAAAACACAGCGCAGTAATTTCATTTTTTAATAAGGATTACGTCAAAACCAATGTATTTCCAGTTGAGTTCTCAAAACACATTAAATATTTACTGAAACGTAGAGAAATTGGAGATTACTCTTTTTCCATAAGGGTTAGCCAAGAAGAAGCCCAAAATTGCATATCCAAAGCGGAAGAAATTATCAAAGTGATTTCAGATTATTTGAAGAAAAAGTCAACCGAGGCACACGAAATTGAAGAACCTGAAACAAGAGATTAATACAAATTTTTCAGGTTAACGTTGAGGTGGAATCGCCGCAGGCGTTTTAAACGCGCCCGAAGGGCACCTCTCCAACCCGAACTCTCCTACCGCACGGGCACTCTGAAAAAAATATTGCCCTCCGTGCGGATCTACTACCCGATATGTTTTTCTACAGGATGGACAGAAAGAACAAGAACTCAAAAAACATTTAGTCTGTCCATCCTGAACTCCTTTAAAACTCTAAAAGAACTTCTTTTTTTGTCTCCGACGGCCAAAAACCTTTTTGAAAAAAGGTTTCTGGACTTCCAAAAACT
>WVZO01000211.1:8276-8674 GCA_011772425.1 Candidatus Aminicenantota bacterium | reverse complement strand
TTTTAAGTTATTTCTCCTCTATATTCTATTTAGCTTTATCTCGACTTTATTTTCTATTGACCGCCTGAACAGCTTGAAAGACAATAAAGAATTCTTTATCTTCTTACTGATTCCCATGTACCTGCTGGTAATCAGTTCCAGGAAGCGGTTGGAAGTCTCCCTTTTCACTGTATTGGCATCAGCCGCTGCCTCTGCCCTGTTAGGTATTGGCATCACCATGGTAAAAGGCATCTCCCTGGATTACCGTCTAAAAGGGTTGACATCCCACTGGATGACCTATTCAGGCCTTTTGATGTTGGTGTTTATCTTCTTTTTTGTCTATCTTTTTTATGAAAAAAAGAAGAAAACAAAGATTTTCATATCGGTCTCCCTGGCGATGATTCTGGCCGCTGTCTTAC
>WVZO01000211.1:0-8254 GCA_011772425.1 Candidatus Aminicenantota bacterium | reverse complement strand
ACCCAGGATCCTCTACCTGGCTGTGCCAGCCTTAATAATTATTATTCTCGTGCTTCCCAACTCGGTCAAGAATCGAATTGTCTCCACCTTTGACATCAACAACGCCACCAACAAAGACCGTTTCTATATGGTTGTCACCGGTATCGACATTTTTAAAAATCATCCCCTCACCGGTGTGGGCCCCGACAACGTAAAAAAAGTCTATGACCGGTACAAACCCCCGGAAGCAGAGCTGTCCAATCCCCACTTGCACAATAATTTCCTCCAGGTACTGGCAGAACGGGGGATATTTGCATTGATATGTTTAGTCGCTGCCTTTGTTTTCATTATTATCCAGTTGATCAAAAAAATAAAAAACAGCATCGGTCTTGAAAAAACCATTGCCGCCGGGGCATTATTCGTGTTTATCGGTTTCCTGGTCTCCGGCCTGTTTGAATACAATTTCGGCGATTCAGAGATCAAATTTTTGTTATTCTATTTCCTGGGCATTCCCTTTATAGGTTTAACCAATGAGAAAAAAATGCCACAAAGGCACAAAGACACCAATGATGTCCTGGTGGCAAAAAAAGGTGAACAGCCATGATGACATTAAAACGCGTTGAAACGATTTGTTCTCAATTTAAAGACAAGAAAATCCTTATTTTTGGAGATGTGATTTTAGATCGATATATTTTTGGCAGTGTCAGCCGGATATCGCCGGAGGCGCCGGTGCCGGTGGTCAAAGTAGAAAAAGAAGAATTCCGGCCCGGGGGGGCCGGTAATGTGGCCGCCAATATCGATAAATTAGGAGCCGGGAGCATCTTAGTGGGTGTTACCGGTAATGACAGCTTTGCCGATGAACTGTTTAAATTAAAATCACAAGATAATGCTATCATAACATCCCCTGTAAACCAAACACTGGTGAAAACCAGGGTAATCTCCCAGAGACAGCAAATCGTCCGCATCGATCGAGAAGAAACCATCCGGGTGACCCCTGAAATCCAGGACAAAATCAGGAAATCCATAGAAAAACTAAAACAAACCGACATTGACGGCATTATTGTTTCCGATTATGCCAAAGGCACGTTGACCCTTCCCCTGATGGAATACTTGAAAGATAAAGCCCAATCGCTCCATGTTCCTATTATCGTGGACCCCAAGCCGCCTCATTTCCACCTTTACAAGGATATTGACGGTATTACCCCCAATCAAAGAGAAGCAGAAGCAATCATAAATAAAAAAATAGACAGCGATGCAGATGCAGCTGAGGCTGTGAAATTTATTCGACGACGGTTTAAAGCGAAATTTTCCCTTATCACCCGTGGAGATCAAGGCATAACCGCTGGCCTAAAAGGGAAAAAAGTGTTTCATTTGCCAGCCTTCAATCATGAGGTATTCGACGTCACCGGTGCCGGGGATACCGTGATTTCTGTTTTGATACTGGCCCTGGTATCTGCTGCATCGTTAAAAGAAGCCGTGGCATTAGCCAATGCCGCCGCCTCTATCGTGGTAGAAAAAGTAGGCACTTCCCAGGTTACGGTAAGTGAACTGCACGAACGCATGAGATTCCTCAGTAAGAAGTAGGAAGTAGGAAGTAGGAAGTAGGAAGTAGATATTTTTCCTTATTGACAGTTAATCTTTGAAGTGATAAACTTAAGTCTATTTTTTTATTGAAAATTTTGAAATTTTCTTATATATTATTATATTATAGGTGTAAACAAACAGGTTTTTAGTCCTGCCGGACAAGAGCGTACAGGAGAAAAGAGAATAGAGGAAATGAAGCACTTAGAAGGGAATGGTATCAGTAAATCATTTAAAAACAGGCTGGTGGTGAACAACATTTCCCTGAGGGTTAACCAGGGTGAGATCATCGGCCTCCTGGGGCCCAACGGTGCGGGTAAAACCACCACCTTTTTAATGATACTGGGTATTCATAGACCGGAAACCGGTAACATCCTTCTCAACAATGTAGATATCACCCGGGAGCCGGTCTACATGCGGGCCCGTATGGGTATTGGTTTTCTCCCCCAGGAGCCCTCTATTTTTAAAGGGCTAACCGTAAAAGACAATATTTTAGCCATTATGGGAATGCATCCGCAGCGTCGCTCTCAAGATGTTGATGTTGAGATTGAAAACATATTGACAGAGATGGGAATACTGGAGCTGAAAAACCGGAAGGCCTATTTACTCTCCGGGGGCGAAAGGCGGCGGCTGGAAATTGCCCGTTCATTGGTCTTATCCCCGGATTTCCTCTTACTGGACGAACCCTTTGCCGGTATTGACCCCCTGCAAATCAAAGAAATTCAAAATCTCATCATAAAACTAAAAGAAAGAGGCTTAGGCGTGATTATCACCGATCACAACGTTCGTGAAATTCTAAAAATAACCGATCGGTCTTATATCATTAACAGAGGCGAAATCATATTCCAGGGTAATTCAAGAGAATTAATCGCAAATGAACGGGTTAAGACCGAATACCTGGGAAAAGAATTCAGGTGGAATTAAATGGCTGCAGTAAAATTAAATTTAAGAAGTAGTCAGCAAATTACGATTAACCCGGTCATTCATTCGTTTATCGGCTTTCTTCCCCTATGTCGCACCGAATTTATCGAAAAGATTTACAACGAAGTGGAAGCCAATCCCATGCTGGAAGTTGAGGCTCCGGCACAGCCAGCGGAACAGGAAGAACCCGATGATGTGACCACGTTTCAAAAACGCCTGGAACGTGCGGACTCCTCCTTTCTATTACCCTATAAAGAAGAAGGGTTTTTAAGAAGAAGCGACGACAAGATCGATAAGAACCAGGCAATCGAACTGTTCACGGTATCACCGGTGAACCTTAGCGATCACCTGATGGAACAGGCCGGATCCCAGTTTAACGATGACGAAATGGAAATCGCTGCCCAAATCGTCTACAACCTCAATCAAGACGGGTATCTCGATATTGAAATCGAATCCATTGCCTCCTCCATTGGCACCACACCTGAAGAGATCGATCGTATCCGCAATATCATCAGGGGATTTGATCCCCCAGGGGTGGCATCCAAAACCTTAAAAGAATGTTTGCTGGCCCAGGTGGAAGAGACTGAAGAGAATGAAAAGATCAGGAAGTTAATTAGCCACCACCTGGAAAATCTGTCCAAATCAAAATATAATGAGATATTAAGAGATCTCAATATTGATAGAGAAGAATTAACCGTCTTGCTGGCCCATTTGAGACGGCTGGACCCTAAACCGGGTGCCAGCTTTGAAACCACAGAAGTCGACTATGCAGATGTGGATTTAATGCTGATTAAAGAAGGAAATGAGTACAAGGTGATGTATGTCGAAGAAGGAATCCCCCGGATGGTGCTTTCATCCTATTATGAAGAAATGCTGAAACAAAATCCGGATAAAAAAACCTCCAGTTATCTGAAGGAAAGATATAGGAACGCGCATCTCTTTATTGAAGGCATGGATTTAAGGAAATCCATGATCGTGAAGATTGCAGAACTCCTGGTTAAAATCCAGAAAGATTACCTGGATTTTGGAGAAAAATGGAAGAAACCCCTGACCATGAAGGAAATTGCCAAAGAATTGAACTACAACGAATCCACCATTTCGCGGGCAGTAAACAACAAATTTATGGCTTCGGAAAAAGGCTTAATCAGTTTAAAGAGCTTTTTTTCCTATGGAATAAAAGGGGAATTCGGATTTAAACATTCGGTGGAAACCATCCGTGATAAGATCAAACGAATCATCGAAGAAGAACCGAAGCACAACCCCCTGTCCGACCAGGATATTGCAGCTCGATTGGCCGGCCTGGGGATTAAAATCTCCAGAAGAACCATTCGTAATTACAGGGATGAAATGAATATAGCCAATTCATCCAAAAGAAAAGAGCAATATAAACTATTAAATGAGATTTCAAAGACTTAAAATTAAAAGGAGTTTACCATGAATATTAATTTTACGTCAAAGAGTGTAAAATTGACTGGAGCTTTGAAAGCCTTTGCAGAAAAGAATTTGAAGGGCATTGAAAAGATAAGTGGCGACATTATCGATGCCGAAATCATTGTAAATGAAGAGAAGTTGTTTTACAAAGTTGAAATGAGCGTAAAAACAAAATTGCACTCCTATCATGTCGAGGATAAAGATCCCATTCTAAAACAGGCCTTGCGATCGGCTTTGAATACCTTAAAAGCCCGGGCCAAGAAAAGCAAAGAAAAATTAAAAAATGAGAAACGACGAAATAAAGATAAACAAGGTATATTTAAAGCATTTTACCGCGGGGAACCGCAGGAATCCCTGGCAATGGGAAAAACACGGGAGTCCACTGAAAGACCCTTACACGAAACAATTACTATTTCCAACAATTTCTCCAGGAAACCCCTCTCAATCGAGGAAGCGTTATTCTTTTTAAAAGAAAGCGGGGAGAATGCCTATATGTTTACCAATGTAGAAACCGATAGAATGTCTGTTATATTCTATGATGACAGGAAAAATATTTCCATTATCGAAGCCAGTTAAAAAAATGTAAATTGTAAATGTAAAATAGGAAACTATGAAACTTTACAATATGTTAACACCGGAGTTGATCAAAATCAATTGCACTGCCACTACCACGGAGGGGTTCCTGAAAGAATTGGTCTATAACCTGAAGTTGAAAGATAAGATATCTGATGAAGAGCCTATCCTGAGGAAGCTGATGGAACGAGAGAAATTGGGTTCTACCTCCATTGGTAATCACTCGGCAGTACCCCATACGAAATTGAAAGAAATAAAAGAACCTATTGTTACCATTGGTACTTCAAAAGCGGGCATCCGCTACAATGAAGCTGATAAAGAGCCAGTTCATTTTATCATTTTAATTCTGTCCCCCAATTATTCTCCCATTATCCACCTGCAAATTCTTGCTGCTGCTGCTTCAGTGATAAAAAAAACCGGTCCCCTGGTTGAAGACGTCCTGGCAGCAGGGAGCCCTGAGGAACTCATCAATGTGATCCGGAAATACGAGACATCCGATGATTAAAAATAAAGAAGGAATTGAAGTAAGCGTTCTTGTCCAGCAAAACGAAATGGAGATTTTCAACATCTTTAACCAGAAATGGCTCAGCAATGTCATTTTTCACTACGATGTGCAAAAACCCGGGCTGGCGCTGGCCGGGTACCTGAANNAAAACGCTTGAAAGATTTTATGGCCATGCGCGTTCCAGGCATCATTATCTCCGAAAGCCAGGAAGTGGATGATGCCATTGTGGAAATTGCAGGAAAATACAAAACACCCGTATTAATATCCAATTTAAAAACCTCCCTTCTGATCCCACGACTGAGCAACTTCTTGTACAGGCACTTTTCCCAAAAAATAAAAATAAACGGTGTCCTGATGGATATCATGGGGCTGGGAATCCTTATTACCGGCCCCTCCGGGATTGGGAAAAGTGAAACCGCCCTTGAACTGGTTAGCAAAGGGAGTCATTTGATATCCGACGACCTGGTAGAATTTTATTTAGATTCCAACGATGAGCTGGTGGGTCGTTCCGTTGATAAAATTAAAAAATGGATCGAAGTAAGGGGATTGGGTATTATTAACATCGTGGAAATGTTTGGTGTCGGAGCGCTGCTGGAAGAAAAAAAACTGGACCTGGTGATCAAACTGGAAAAATGGAATCCCAGGAAAAAGTACGATCGCCTGGGGGAAGAAAAATTGTATTTCAATATACTGGGAAAGGATATTCCCACGTTTAATCTTCCGGTGGCTATAGGTAGAAATTTATCCACGTTGATCGAAGTGGCTGTGAAGTTCTTTATATCCAGGAAAAATGGCAGTATGTCATTTGTTGAACAATTTTACAACACCTTTGACCAAAATAACTACCAAAAAAACCAGGAAAAAAACCAAAGCCACGAAAACAACACAACCAACAAGACCAACAAAAACAACGTGAATAAAGTAGATAAAGGAAACTTAGGGAATCAAACAAAATGATCAAAGCATTCGTAATCACTCACGGCGATCTGGGAAGAGAACTGATCGCCGTTGCCGAGCAAATACTTGAAACCAAAACCGATATCGATTGTATCGATTTTGACTGGAAAGAAAACGGAAGCTCAACCTTTCACAAAGTTGAAGAGTACCTGAAAAAACATGAAGGAAATGATATTATTATATTTACCGATATGTTTGGGGGGTCGCCAACCAATATTTGTTTTAAATTCCATAGAAAGAATATTGAAATTATCACCGGCATTAATCTTCCAGGGCTGCTAAAATTTTTAACCTACAAAGATAAAAAGATTAATTTTAGAACTCTGGTAAAGGAAATAAAAAAAGGGGCTATTGATGGAATTAACGTCATCGGTGAATATTTAGGAGAAAGGAAATCATGAGAAAAGAATCCGTTGAGATTACCAACAAATTGGGACTTCATGCCAGGGCATCTGCCAAATTATCTCATTTAGCCAACACCTTTCAATCGGAAATCTATCTCCTCTATAGGGAAGATAGGGTTAACGCCAAAAGCCTGTTGGGTATTTTAACGTTGGCCGCTTCTGTGGGAAATACCATCACCATTGAAGCAGATGGAGAGGATGAAAAGAAAGCCGTTACCGACATTGTGAATATGTTTAAGACAAAATTTAGTGAAGAGAGCTAAATGTAAATGAAACAGATTAAAGGTAAACCTGTATCTTCTGGAATTATCATTGGCAAAGCACTGGTATATAACTCTCAAAAACAAATCGTTCTAAAAGAGAAGATACATAGAGAGGCCATTAAAAATGAAATTTACCGGTTTAACAATGCCGTAAGAATAACAAAAGCCCAATTAAAAAAGATTTTTACCAATCTCCAGAAGACCATGGGAAAAGAATCTGCCTTAATTATTGAGATCCAATATTTACTGGTCAAAGAAGGAAATCTCGTGAATGATATCAGGAAATTAATTACGTCCGAATCGGTTAAAGCAGAGTGGGCCATCAAAGAAATCGAAAAAAAATACTCGGATGTTTTTAGTAAAATCCCGGACCTCACATTTCGTGAACGGAGTAATGATCTTTCAGATGTTTTGGTCCGTTTAATCAATAATCTTAAGAGTAACATATATCAAAACGAAGCAGATATCGAGGATGTTATCCTGGTTGCCAGCGATATACCACCGTCCATTGCCGCCAACCTCATGTCCAAAGGTAAGATCCTGGGGTTGGTGTTGGATGGAGGTGGTGAAACCTCCCATACCGTTATCCTGGCCAGGACCCTTGAGATACCCACCATTTTAGATACTGAAGTTGCCACAGAGGTTATCATCAATGATGATGTGGTAATTGTTGATGGATTAAATGGCGAGGTGACGGTAAATCCCACCAAATCGTTTATTGCCAAGGCCTTAGTTAAAAAAGAAAAATACGAGGTTCATAAAGAAAAACTCAGACAGGTGATGAAACTACCCGATGTTACCCGGGACAATCATCATTTTCGCCTCTGTGGAAATATCGAGTTACCCTTTGAAAGTGACACCTTGCTGTCTTACGGTGCCAAAGGCATTGGCTTGTACCGGACGGAATTCCTGTTTATGGACCCTTCCATTGCCTTTTCTGTGGACCAGCAGTATATGATATACAAAAACATTGCCAGGAAATTCTTTCCCAATCCGGTGGTGATTCGAACCTTTGATGTAGGAAGGGACAAAAGTTACAATTATTTCAGGAATGAGAAAGAAAATAACCCGGCGTTGGGCACCATGGCTGTGCGTTTATTCCTGAAAGATAGAGAATTGTTTAAAACGCAAATAAAAGCCATTTTAAAGGCCAATGAAACCGGTAATATCCGCATTCTATTTCCTATGGTCACGGAAATCGAAGAAATTTATACCATTAAAGATATCATGCATCATTGCAAAGAAGAACTGAAACAAGAAAAAAAATTACCCCATAAAGAGATTCGCGTGGGGATTATGATTGAAATCCCCGCAGCCGTTAGAATCATCAAATATCTGAAAGATGAAATCGACTTCTTCTCTATCGGCACCAATGATTTAATCCAGTATTTGTTAGCGGTTGACAGGAATAACAGCTATTTATCCTATCTTTACAATCCTTTTCACCCGGCTGTTATCGACATTTTAGTTGAAATATTGGCAGAAGTCTCCGCCATCGGGAAAGAGGTGACCGTTTGTGGGGAAATGGCAGGAAAAACCTTTACTGCGTTGATGCTGTTGGGCATGGGATACACTCATTTTTCCATGACCCCTTTGGCCATTGCGGAAATCAAACGCATTTTTACTCGCGTCCATTATTC
>WVZO01000431.1 GCA_011772425.1 Candidatus Aminicenantota bacterium | reverse complement strand
TGATTGAAACCTTGTAACACAGGCTGACCATGTATGAAAAGTTTTTGCTCCACTTTTTTCCAAAAAGCGGGCCGCCGGAGGCAATAATTAATAATAAAAAATCTTGACAACAGCGGCTATAAATGAGAAAATTTAACGAATAGAGAAAATAAAAATGTTTATAAACCACAGTTCACGAGAGGTAACAGCCAAAATTGTCTATTATGGCCCCGGTTTGAGTGGAAAAACCACCAATCTGCAATATATTTTCTCTGTTACCAATCCCAGGACCAGGGGTGAACTGATCAGTATTGAAACCGAGGTGGAACGAACCTTGTTTTTTGACCTGTTACCCATCAATGTAGGTCTTATTAACAACTATCAAGCCAAATTTCAACTCTATACAGTGCCCGGGCAAATATTTTATGACTCCACACGAAAACTGGTATTGAAAGGAGCTGATGGTATTGTATTTGTGGCTGACTCCCAGGAATTGATGAGACAGGCAAACCTTTACAGCATGGAAAATTTGAGAGAGAATCTTGCCTCTCATAAATTAGTTTTAGATGAATTGCCTATGGTATTTCAATACAATAAGCGGGACCTTAGCAATACGTTATCGCCACGTCAATTAAATCGATTGCTCAACAAACAGAATCGACCCTATTATGAAGCCATAGCCACAGAAGGCAAAGGGGTGCTCGAGACCCTCAGGGGAATTTCTACCTTAATATTGAATCAAATAAAACACATGCTGGAACACTCCGGGGATGAAGCCGAGGAAATACCCTTCCCTATGGTTGACTTTGACACCAATGAACAGCAGGAAATAATTAAAAGAGAAGATTTACCTCTTAAAAAAATTCACACAGATAGTCTCGAATCAAAGAGCTATCATATGGAACCGGCAGGAAGTGAAATGAAATTTACACCTCTTGAAGAAAAACAGGTGGAGAAAGAAAAAGAGGTGGAAGATTTAAAAGTCGAAACCGTGGAGGAAATCGAAGAATTTAGAGACCTCAACAATATTTTTAAGGGCCAAGGGATGCAAGGCAGCGAAACCGAGGAAGATACCAATGAGTACGAAAAGTTTAAGGAAATAGGCGACCTGTTGGAAGATGAAGGTTTAGCGGAGAGCGAAGAAACCGGAATGGTTGTACCTGAACCGCCTGAACCCCCTGAACTTGAAGTTGAGTTTGAAGAAGAACCTCGAATAGATATAGAGCAATTACCGGAGCTTGAAGATCTCGAAATGGAACAAGCCGAAGCAGCGAAAAAAGAAGAAGCTGAGGGTGAACCTAGACGTGAAGGTGAACCGGCGAAAAAAATCAGGGAAATCGAAGAAATTAAAAAAACCCTGGAGACGGAAAAACCCGGCAAAAAAGAAAAAACACCCGCGGAAAAGCTGAGTGGATTGGATTTATTTGAGCGTTTAAAAGATAATACCCGGTTGACTGTCATCAAAAAAGTCCATGCTAAGGACTCGGAATTAATCATTGATATTAAAGATAAGGATTCCAAGGTGTTGGAATCCATTAAAGTAATTATTAACCCGGAGACCAAGAAAGTCAACCTTATCCTCGATGTAGAGAAGTAAGTCACCAACAAGCGTTATACAAATGAAAAATGATGGATAGGGGAAAAAAAATGAAAATACTTGCATTAGAAAAAGAATTTGCAGGGAAAACAACAGAGGATTTTCAAAAATATTCTGAAGCAGAAGCGATGCATGTCTGGAATCTATATAAATCTGAAAAAATTAGAGAAATTTATTTTAGAGGAGACCAAAAGAGTGCAGTAATAATTCTTGAATGCAAAGACATTGAAGAGGCAAAAGAAGTTTTATCGACTTTACCACTTGTGAAAAACAAATTAATAGATTTTGATATTATTCCTTTAATTCCATATCCTGGATTTGAAAGATTGTTTAAGAAGAAATAATAAAACCAAGTTAGCAGTTGGCAGTTGGCAGTTGGCAAAAGACAGCCCCTGAGGGGGCGTTATAAATAGGTGGGTGCCAGGTAAATAATCCAAAGCAAAGAGGTGTCCTTCGGACTGGTTTTAAACGCCTTCGGCGAAGAGAACACAACAGCCTTCTATTCTTCGTTTCTCCGTTTCTCCGTTTCCTACTTACCAACTGCCAATTCCAAGAAAAAGGAGACAGGCGAAAATTTAATTTTATCAAGGAAAAATCAAACTCCAGGGATAAATTCCACCAGGTCAAGGATGAAATTTTTCATATCCACACTAAAGAAATTATTTTTTACCGGAGAAAAATATTTTTCTACCGGAGATAATTTCTTTTCTACCGGAGAAAATACTCCTTTCTACCGTAGAAAAAAATTTTTCTAGGGGAGAAAACTACCTTATATCCGGGAGCGGTTAGATCAAACCCCGTATCTTTCTTCATGTTTCCTTATTTATTTTTCGCCTGGCGACTTTTTCGTCACTCCAAAATTCTTCCTCCTGCCTGTTGATTATTACTCACAAAATTGGTATAACTTAATTTAAATGTTATTTATTTTTGAATATTACTAGAAAAAAATTAACACTAACACAGTGTGAAAATTCTAAAGGCTATGCGAGGTACTCATGATAAGCAGGATTAATTCAGCAGTGATGAATGGTCTCAGTGTTATATTAACAGAAGTAGAAGTGGGTTTTTCCCGGGGCATCCCAGGTATCACCATTGTGGGACTGCCAGACAATGCAGTCAATGAAAGCCGGGAACGCATCCGCTTTGCTATTAAAAACTCCGGGTTCGATTATCCCATCAGCTCCAAAATAGTGATAAACCTCTCCCCCGCAGATATCCGTAAAGAAGGTTCATCCCTTGATCTTCCCATTGCAGTAGGCATTCTTAAAAACAAAAGCGAACTGCAAAGCGATATCTTCGAGGATTTCTTATTTTGTGGAGAATTGAACTTGAACGGAGAACTAAAACCCATAAACGGTGTTCTGAATGCGGCAATTTTTGCCAGGGAAAAAGGATTCAGGGGTATTGTTGTTCCCTATAAGAACGGAAACGAGGCGTCCTTTGTCAAAGAAATCGATGTGTTTGCCTTTAAGACCCTTAATGAAGTAATGGCATTTATTCTCTCTCCCGATTCCTGTAAAAAATTTAAACACAAGTCAAAAAAATCCGACAGGTTGAAACATCGTATCGATTTTAGTGAGATTAAAGGTCAGTACCTGGCCAAACGGGTATTGGAAATCGCAGCTGCCGGTTTTCACAACGTATTGATGGTAGGCCCTCCAGGTTCAGGTAAATCCATGATCTCTAAAGCAATGCCCTCCATCCTGCCAAACATGACAGATGACGAAGTCCTGGAAACATCCTTGATATACAGCGCCGCAGGCTTATTGAACAACAACAACAGCCTGGTCACTAGCCGCCCTTTCCGTTCCCCCCACCATACCATCTCAGATGTAGGCATCAGCGGTGGAGGCAGATACCCGGTTCCCGGTGAAATCTCACTGGCCCACAACGGCGTCCTGTTCCTGGATGAACTGCCATATTTTAAAAAATCCGCCCTGGAAGTTCTAAGACAACCCCTGGAGGATGGTGAAATCACCATATCCCGCTCGTTAACCTCCTACACCTACCCGGCCAAATTTATGCTGATCGCAGCCATGAATCCCTGCGAAGACTCAATAGGTGTAAAAAGCAATAGCTTTTACACCTGTACCGAAGCCCAGAAACGGGCGTATTACTCCAAGATTTCAAAACCGCTGCTGGACCGCATCGACCTCCAGATCGAAATGAAAAAAGTCAACATCGACGAAATTACCTCCAATATACCGGCAGAGAGCTCATTTGCAGTTAAAGAACGTATTGTAGAAGCCAGGAATATCCAACTGGACCGCTTCCGGGGCATGAAAAATAAAATATTTGCCAATGGCCAAATGAGCAATAAAGAAATCAAAAAATTTTGCACCCTGGATAAGGAAAGCGAAACACTGCTTAAATTGGCTGTTGAAAAACTGGATCTAAGTGCCAGGAGTTATTTTAAGGTTTTGAAGATTGCCCGAACCATCGCCGACCTGAAAGCCAGTGATGCGATTGACCGGGATCACATCCAGGAAGCGCTCCAATATCGAGCCCTGGACCTGTTTAATCTCTAATCGCCGACCCACTGGTCAGCGGATTTGCTCGCCTACCATGAAAAAAACCACAGATTACACAGATTACACAGATTATAAAAAAAATATAAAAAAATCTGTGTAATCTGTGTAATCTGTGGTTTCTCTTTTTTCATTTGTCACCGGGCGATGGTAAAATTTTTTTAAAAAAATAGTTGACAGGAAGAAAAACTTACATTATATTATAACTGACCGAACGGTCGGTCAAAGAGGATAAAAACAAATGGCGGCAAAAGTAATTGACAAAAAAGAAAAGAAAGATCAAATCATTACCGCAGCCCTTCGCGAATTTAGCAAAAAAGGATTTGCCAGGACGACGATTAACGATATTGCCAATGCCGCCGGAATCGGCAAAGGTACTGTATATGAATACTTTGCCAATAAAGAAGAAATCATTCACCACGCCTTTATGCATTTCATGGGAACTTTTGAAATCAATTTTGAGGAAGTATTAATTTCCAACGTCTCAGCATTGGAAAAATTTAAACAGATATTAACGGGTTTTTCCAATTTTATCGATTCGGAATCAAAGGAACTCCTGGAATTGTTGTTTGATTTTTGGGCCGAAGGCATTAAAAATAAAGATGCAAAAGGCATGTTAATGCATCAAATGAAGCAGTTCTACCACGCTTATAAAGAAATATTTGCCGATATCATTATCGAAGGTATGGGAGACGGGAGTTTCAGAAAAGACATTAATCCTCGCAGTGCCGCAGCCATGATTGTGGGGTGCCTGGACGGCCTGATGGTTCAATGGCTCATGGACAAAGAAAATTTTGATTTTAAAGGCGTTTTAAACACCATTATCGACATCCTGCTAAGAGGGATTGTCAGCGAAAAATCATAAAAATGACCGGGATAAAGAGACAAACAAAAGAAATAAATAAAACACATGACCGACTGTTCGGTCAAAGGGAGGTTAAAATGAAGAAATGTCTTGTTTTGGTTTTGTTGTTGGTGTTGGTTTTATTTCTAACTCCCCTGGTACGCGCCCAGGAGAAAAAGGCAGCAGACACCAGGGCGGATAAGATTTTGAAAAAAATTGATGAGTTGTACCGCAGTACCTCCAGTACCGCCACATTTGAGATGGAAATTACCACGCCCCACTGGAAACGGACCCTCAAGATAGATGCCTGGACGCTGGGGATGGAAAAATCATTTTTCCGGATTCTTGCTCCCAAACGAGAAAAAGGAATGGCGACCTTGAAGGTGGGCAATGAGATGTGGAACTTCCTTCCCAAGACCAACAAGGTGATTAAGATTCCGCCTTCCATGATGATGGGGTCGTGGATGGGTTCTGATTTTACCAACGACGACCTGGTGAAAGAGTATACCTTTTTTGATGATTATACGTTCGAGATGACCACGGCGGAGAATCCCGAAAAAGGGATTTTATATCTCAAATGTATTCCCAAAGAAGGCCGGCCCATCGTGTGGGGGCACGTTGTGATTGCGGTGGAGGAAGATGGGTATCTGCCGGTATGGCAGAAATATTATGACGAAAAGGGTAAGTTGATGCGGGAGATGTTTTTTAAAGAGGTAAAGCACTTTGGCAAACGCAAGATTCCTTCAGTACTGGAATTGGTGCCCACCCACAAAAAGGGACACAAAACCATTGTGCGTTACGTCGAAGCCCAATTTGACCTAAAATTGGACAAGAATATCTTTTCGCTGCGGAACCTGAGGAAGCGGATATAATTATTACAGGGTGCAGATGTAGGAGAAATTAGCATGTTAATTTTAAAGATTGCGTTTCGGAATATATTCCGGCAGAAACGGCGAACCGTACTCACGGCGCTGAGTATGTTTGGCGGGTTTGTCTTGGCGGCGTTTTTCATCGGGTTTTCCGATGGGACGTATAACGATATTATCAATACCTTCACCCGCAACCAGATGGGGCATATCCAGGTGCATCATAAAGATTACCTGGACCGCCCCTCCCTGTACAAAACCATCGACGGTTTACCGCAAATTGAGAAGATTCTATTTGAGACACGGGAAGTGGAATCCTGGGCTCCCCGTCTTTATTCCGCGGGTTTGGCGTCGGTGGGTGAGAAAAGCGCAGGTGTCCGTATTATCGGTATCGATCCCGCCAGGGAAATCCAGACCACCCGGATCAATGAAAAAATTACCAAAGGGACCATGTTCCATGATAACGGTGACGGTAATAGTAATGAGAATGGAGCGTCCCATGAGGTCATTATTGGCAAGGGATTGGCAAAACTGCTGAAAGCGGATTTAGGTGATGAAGCGGTGATCGTATCGCAGGGGGCTGATGGTTCTATTGCCAATGATGCTTACAAGATCGTAGGTATACTGGACAGTGGTGATGAGATTGGTGATCGTATGGCCTTTTACCTTCCCATGCGTGCTGCCCAGGAACTCCTGGTGATGGAGGGACGGGTGCATGAACTGGCGATTACTGTAAGCAGTTTGGATGACGTGGCCTGGACCAATGAATTGCTGGCAGAAAAGGCAGCGGCAGTAGAACCGGACCTGGTGGTGGACCCGTGGCAGGTGTTTGCCCGTTCTTTTTATGTGGCTATGAAAGCGGACAAAGAAGGTATGTGGGTCATGCTGGTGATTATTATCCTGGTGGTAGCGGTAGGGGTATTAAATACCGTATTGATGTCAGTACTGGAACGGCAGCGAGAGTATGGGGTGTTGAAGGCCGTGGGTACCAAACCGGGGCAGATCATTAAAATGGTCCTGACAGAGGTGAGTATCCTGGCGGTGATTTGTGTTATTTTGGGGACCGCCGTGGGATTGTTTCTCAATTATTTGGTTTCGGTGCAGGGTTTTAGTCTGCCGGAGCCGATCAGCTACGGCGGCATGGATTTTCAGCACATGAGAACGGAAATCAATGCCAGGAGTTTCTATATCCCTACTGTTACGGTAATACTGGCAGCCATGCTGGTGAGTATTTTCCCGGCTCTCAAAGCGGCCCACACCGACCCGGCCAAATCCATGAGAATCCATTAGGGAGTGCAACGTGTTAAATGTAAGCGTGTAAGGAGGATAACAATGTGGTTTTACATCAAACTGGCATGGAGAAACATTTTTAGAAATAAGCGCAGGACGATTATTGCCAGCATTGCCATCGGCATTGGCCTGGCGTCGTTGATTATGATGGATGCCATGATGAAAGGCATGTACAGCAATATGATAAAGTCTGCCACTGCATCATTTATGGGCGAAGCCCAGATTCACGGCAGTGATTTTAGGGAAACCTCGGAAGTGGAAAAAACCGTCAACAAACCGGAGCAGGTGGTAGAAGATTTGAAAACCGAATCGTTGGTGGACAAATTTACACTGCGTACCCTCAGCATGGGGATGATCTCATCTCCTGCCAATGTGAGTGCCATCCTGCTTGTAGGGATAGACCCGGTGACGGAACAAGGGTTGTCCAAAATCGACGAGGCTGTGGAAAATGGCAAAGGTTCTTATTTTGAAGGTGACAAACCCAGGGATATTGTGATCGGCAGTAAGCTGGCGGAGGTCCTGGAAATAGGGTTGGGAGACCGCGTGGTAGTGACCGTGGCCCAGGCTCACACCGGTGACCTGAACCAGGAATTGTTCCGGGTTTCAGGAATTTACCACTTTGATATCAAGGAGATGGATACGGGTATGGCCTTTATTCGTCTTCCAATAGCGCAGCAAATGCTGGGGATTCCCAACCAGGTTCACCAGGTTGCCATAAAATTCAAAGATATCCGTACGTCTTTACTGACTGATATTCCTTTCTGGGATTCCTATTCCCGGTATGAAAATGAAGCGGTCAGTTGGGGCACAATTCTGCCGCAGCTCAAAGCTGTTTCCCAGATGACTCTCATTAGCGTGATTGTACTTGTAATAATCCTGGGTGGGGTGGTAATGTTTGGAATCATCAATGCCTTGTTTATGTCGCTGTACGAGCGGATGTTCGAGTTTGCCGTGCTTCGGGCAGTGGGAACCCGGTCCGGGGGTGTTCGTAAACTCATTATATTCGAAGCCGGTGCCATGGCAATCATCAGTATCATTATCGGTGTGATACTGGGTTTTATCGCGACACTGATTTTAACCTATACCGGCATCGATTACAGGGGTATTGAATTCGCCGGCACTACCATCCACGAAATTATCTACCCGGAAATGACTGTATGGCAATTTATTCTCTATCCCATCGGGGTAATCATTTTTACCATGTTTGTGGGGCTCTATCCCGCCTGGGTAGGCGGCCGAATGCATATCGCCAATGCACTACGTAAAAGCTTATAAAAAAGGAGAGAAAAATGGAGAAGCAAAACAATCTTATTGTGACAGAGGATGTCAAAAAAAACTATAAAGACAACGGTGTGGAGGTTCAAGCTGTACGGGGTGTAGACTTAACTATCGCACCCGGTGAATTTACAGCCCTTGTCGGACCTTCCGGGTCCGGGAAAACCACCTTACTTAATATTATCTCCGGGCTGGACAGCCCCACAGGAGGAAAAGTCTGGTTAAGTGGGAGATTGCTGTCGGACATGAAAGGCAAAGAACTTTCTGATTTCCGGCGCGATCATATTGGATTTATTTTCCAGGCGTACAACTTGATTCCTGTGTTGACTGTAGAAGAGAATGTTGAATACATCATGCTGATCCAGGGAGTGCCTAAAAGGGAACGGCATGAACGGGTCATGAAGATACTGGGGGATGTGGGGTTGAAGGATTTTATCCGGCGGCGGCCCACCCAACTCTCCGGCGGTCAGCAGCAGCGCGTTGCCATTGCCCGGGCCATGGTATCCGAACCCGACCTCATCCTGGCAGATGAACCTACTGCCAACCTGGATTCCCAAACCGGTGCCGAATTGCTGGGCATGATGCGGGAACTGAATCAAAAGACCGGTATGACTTTCCTTTTCTCTACCCACGATACCATGATTATGGAACGGGCCCGGCGGGTCATTACCCTGAAGGATGGTATTGTAGACAGCGACGAAAAGCGAGGAAGTTAGGAAGTTAGGAAGCGAGGAAGAGAAGATGACACACCCCGACCGCTTCGCGGCCACCCCTCTCAAGAGGGGATTTTTTGGACTGAATGGGGTACGATATCAAGAAGCAAATTACAATGACTGACCATGTATAAAAAATTTTTGCGGGGTCCAGGGGCGGTTTTTTCAAAAAGAGCCCCTGGCCGCCGGAGGCAAAAATGAAGAAGATCTTGATATATTCAATCTTTTTTATGATATTGTTTGGGGTTGCCGGGAAGGCCGCTGAGACCATTTCTATCAGGGGCTATTACAAACTGTTTTTTACCGGCTTTGAAATGCCCACCTATTCACTGGGGGATGAAAAATTGGATGAACCACCCCTTGGAGCTGTGAATAACCGGATAAGGCTCAAAGTACTGGTGACCCCTGCTTCCTGGTTTTCCCTGGACTCAGCATATGATTTTTCCCCCCGCATCCAGGACCCGGCGCTTTTTCAAGAAGATATCTTTTTCGCTGCCATTGATCCTTTCAGCTACCGGGCAGAGGATTTTTCCCAACGCATCTATCCAAAAAAGGATGACCCGGTGGGCAGTTTTGGGATTTTCCATAACCTGGACCGTTTCTTTGTGACCATTAAGACCAACGGTGCAGACATTTTTATCGGCAGGCAAGCCATTGCCTGGGGAAGCGCTCGCTTTGTCAATCCTACGGATGTGATTGCACCGTTTACCTTTAACGAGCTGGACACCGAAGAACGACGGGGTGTGGATGCTGTCCGGGTACGCATTCCCCTGGGGATGATGGATGAACTGGATTTGGGATACATTATAGGAAAAGACTTTAAATTCAGCAGCAGCGCTTTCTACCTGAGAGGGAAAACGTATTTATTTAAAACCGATATTTCAGCAGTGTTGATGGGATTCCGGGAGAACCTGTTAATCGGATTGGATGTGGCCCGCGCTGTCGGTGGAGCAGGTGCCTGGTTGGAAGCTGCTTACGTAGTGCCGGATTTTTTCACCGGGGACAACGAAGTTCCCATCAGAGATGAAAAATACAGAAAAAATTATTTCCGCGCCTCCCTTGGATTGGATTACAATTTTACCAGTAAACTTTATGGATTTTTCGAATACCATTACAATTCCGCAGGAAAGAAAAAACCGGGAGAATATGCCGATGCTTTTTTCTCTACTGCGTTTACCGAAGGAGCAACTTACTTGATGGGCCAGCACTATCTCAACCTGGGTATGACCACCCAGGTAACCGCGTTGATTCCTTTTACCGCTTTAGTTATTGTTAATCTCACCGATGGTTCTATCACGTTATCTCCCGCCCTGGAATACAATATCGCAGAGAATATCTACCTGGCTGCCGGTGCTTATGTGGGAATCGGTAAGAATCCCGAAATCATACCCGCTTCTTTCCCGGAGCGTATCATCCGGTTTCATTCCGAATTCGGCGCCTATCCAACTATGGTTTATACCTCTTTCCGAGTTTATTTCTGACATCGAAGGTGCCAGGTACTTTATTTTATCATCAATGTCCCTCATTGATTTGCTTAATTTAAATTGTTTGTGCTCAGCAAAGTTTGCTTGCACGCAACCTAAATTAGGTTGCGTGAGACCTAATTTTGCTTGCGCGGGACCTAAATTAGGTTGCGCGGGACCTAAATTTGCTTGCAGGAGAAGGAAAAGCATCCTGTGAGAGTCAGTTTCACTCCCACGAGACGCCCATCAGTACTTACTATTAAGCAAATACAATTCTCCTTCGCTTCTCTGGTTCCTCGCTTCTTCGCTTCCTGGCTTCATAAATGAAATACCCTCTCGACGGGTTTGGGAGTAGGTGAGTAAAGTGAGTAGGTTGAGTAAGGTGAGGAGGGAGAAGATTCTTAATTTTCCTCACTCACCCACTTACCTAACTTACCTCACTCAACTATCCCATCAATACCCTCATGCCCCCTGCGGGGGAAATCCCAAGCACTGAATTCCAAATTACAAACAAAAAGGGCGCCCTTTGGGCTTAATTTTAAACGCCTTCGGCGATTCCACTTCACCTATAAACTTAATGTCAGCTCGAGTTATTAAGATGTTTCCAGTTCAGGGAGATTGTTTTGGTTATCCCCCTTTTGCTCTTTATTTTCTGTATTTTCATTTTCCTCTGATTGCTGGAGTATTTCTATTTTAAAATCAGTGAGAGACCTTAATTGTTTAAAATCTTTGTCAAAGGTAACCAGTTTTGTACAATATTTTTCAGCAATCTTTAAATGAATCGCATCACTAATAATCCTGAAATTGTTTGCCTTCTTACATAAATCAAATGCTTCTTTGACTATATCGTTTTCTATGCTGCTTATTGAAAAGTTTGTCCATAAATCAACATTCTCTTCTATTACATCTGATTCCACACCAAGCTTTCCAAGAGTGAATATCATCTCCTGTAAAATAAGAGGTGATATTAAAATTGAATTTTCTTCCAGGGCGGTGTTGACCAATTGCTGAGAAATTTTTAATTTCTCTTCATCAAGATTGACGATCGAGTACACAATAACGTTGGTATCAAAGAAGAGCATCATTCATCTCATTCATCAGGTGATCGATATTGATATCTGTTGAGATTCTTATATTCTTTGCTTTTTTGAATACCGCTTCAAATCTTTTTTTCAGTTCTTCTTTTCTGAATGAGTGAGCTGGAGTTATTAGCAATTCAAGCGATTCGAATTTTTTTAAATCTTCAGGGAGTGGGGTTATTTTTTCCACTTCTTTTGCTTTTACTACGGTTCGGTACATTTTAAGCCTCCGAACTTAATAATATGACAAAAAAGATGCAATGTCAACAAATAAAAACAAATTTGGATTTCGATATCCGGGTTTCGGATTTTCTTTCTCTTACCCTCTCGACATCGAAGGTGCCAGGTGATTTATTTAATTGATTTCCCTCATTTCCTTTTTTGATGGTGGTAACGTTTGAGTTTGAGCATGAGATTAAATTTTTAGTGAAGAAAATTTCGCTGTTATCGATGGAAAATCCTCAGAAATCGGAGGCCAATCCTCAGAAATATGAGGACAATCCTCAGAAATATGAGGCCAAACCTTCGTTATCGTAGAAATTTTCTTTATTTTGGAAGGAAAAAAGCGTCTCGTGAGAGGCGATAATACTCTCACGGGACGCTTTTTAAGCATTAAATGTAAGCCGGTAATAATTCATGGGGTCGTGTATCAACAGGGTGTCCGAGAACTCATCATTTGATAAATGACAAAAAACGAATGGCAGCGGAGCAATGTAGCGACTGTCTTAAATGTCAAGAGTAAATGCTGATTTTTTTAAAAAAAAATTCATTTTT
>WVZO01000648.1:2869-3526 GCA_011772425.1 Candidatus Aminicenantota bacterium | reverse complement strand
TGGAAAAATACAAGAAGACAGGGATCAAACGAAGTGGTAAGCAGGGCATTTTTATGAAGGATATTACCCACAACGATTGGTGTGAAGAGGTATTATCCATTCGGTCCGGGTTGTCACCGTTGGACCCTGATTTGCAGGTATTGTACAACCGGTTCAGGATGATGATATACAGCCCGGTGTTTGAAGATTTTATTTGCCTTGATGCGGATGCTCCGCTTCCCAACCTGCTGGCCTGGCTTCATGCTGCCAAACTCTATACAGCGGTTAATATGCTCAAAGCGCTGGAGGGGGACTGGGAAAACGGGGTTGGCAATCTCCTGGATGAAGTGGATTTTGGCAAGCGGGCGGTAAAGTCCAGCCGGTTCCTGATTGTCAACTTAATCAGCAAAGCTATCATGCATCTTCCGCTCCAGGCTGTGGGCTCGTTGATGAACCGCCGGGACTGCCCGACCGCGGTGTATGAAATGGTACTCAAGCGGACGCCGGCGTTAACGTATGAAGAGTACGGCACTCACAATTCCTTTATATGCGAGGTCGTGGCTTTTACATTTCACTATATTGAAAATGCATATTTTCAGAGAAAGCCCACTCTTTGCGAACGTCTGGCAATGGGCGTGCTGCTCCAGGAAAACCGGATCAAAAATTATGCGGATGAGT
>WVZO01000648.1:0-2841 GCA_011772425.1 Candidatus Aminicenantota bacterium | reverse complement strand
AATTTATGAGAATGGAAGCAGCACCGCCGTATCAGTGGAAAAGCGATGAAATCGAGCTGGCACCCCTGAAATCAGGTGCTTTCTGGTGGCTGCAAAATGCAGGAGGTAAAGTACTTTTATCACACTATAACGAATTTTACACCAGGGAGGATAAAAAAGGAGGGCTTTATGCGGTGATGTATAAGGCCTATATGAAAAAGGCGTTTTATGATATGGTGAGAATATCTGCAGAGCTCCATTTGAAATATGATCCCAACAGGCCGGTGCAGGAGATTTTGAATGGATTGGAAAGTTATAAAGTCTTAGACCCCTGCTCCGGGAAGCCTTACCAGTGGAACGATGAAAAGCAAATTTTATACAGTATCGGTATGGACCGCGTCGATAATGACGGTGAAACATTGATTTATAAACAAATCGAAAATTCTGATTATGCCATCCCGGTCATTCTTTACCTGAAATAGGACCCCGAAGAAAAAGAAAAAAATATCCGTGTCTATTATTTATAACGGATTCGTAATTCCACCTCTTTGACGTCTTTCATCAGGGTTTCCAATTTTTTCAGGTCGGTGGTGCCGAAAGCAAAATGGTAAGGATAAAGGATTTTGGGTTTAAAGGCTTTTACTGCGTCCACTACCATCTCCGGGGTCATAGTATAGGGCAGGTTCATGGGCAAAAATGCTGCATCGATATTTTCCAGGTTTTTCATCTCCGGGGTATTTTCCGTATCGCCGGCCACATAGACCCGTTTGTTTCCAAAGGTAATCACGTAGCCGTTTCCTTCTCTTTTGGGGTGAAACGGTCCGCCGTCTCCCCGTTTATGCACGATGTTGTAGGCGGGAACAGCTTCAATTTTGAGCCCGTTAACGGTTTTGGTATCGCCGTTTGCCATGATTATACCACCTTTTACTTTTTCACTGCATTTTTTTGTCAGGATGACGTTGGTTTTGCCGGTGCGGATTTTTTCCAATGCGCCCGTGTCCAGGTGATCGCCGTGGTGATGAGTAACAAGCACTAAGTCGGCTTTGGGAAGTTTTGTGTAATCTGCTATCCGTGAAAAAGGGTCCACATGGATGGTCATCTTATTAAAGGTAAACATCAGGGTGCCGTGACCGATGAAAGTGATTTTCAATGGGCCTGCATCGGTTTTGATGATTTCGGTTTCAAATTTTTTCTCACCTGCCGTGAGCAAAACGCTCAGCATGCCAATAAAAAGAAATGCAAAAAAGATTTTCTTTCTCATTTTTTTCCTCCTATGCTTAATATACTAGTATACCAGAAAACAAGATCAGAATAAATAAGAATTTCACCAGGAGGACAATGCGGATAGGGAAATTATTGCCACAAAGGCACAAAGACACAAAGGATTTATTTATAAAAAACCCTTTTGTGTTACTTTGTGTCTTGGTGTCTTCGTGGCTATTTTTTTTTGTAGTCAAAGATATTGATTATTCTTCCCGGTTAATGTAAAATGAAACTTAAACAATAACAAAACAAGGAGAATAAAGGAGGATCAATGAAACCAAAAAAATTGGGCAAAAAATTAGCCCTCAGTAAAACCACTATCGTCAACCTGGAGCAAAAAGAGCAAGGCGCTGTAAAAGGCGGCTACTGGGCAACCGAGTTTTATGGGGATTGTAAGAGCTGGCATCCAGTCTGTTACACCAGACCAGAAACTCCTTGTTCAGAACAATACCGTTGTATACCTCACATCAGCGACGAAGAGTGCGAAACTCTATTTTGCTAAAGCAGGAAAAATCCAGGTTTAAACCTGCGAAACGTGCGCGGTGTGTGACTTCATTACTTTTCCATCATTTTCCAATTTTAAAGGAACATAAAAAGTCACACACCGCGTTTACCCTTTTTAATTGTCAATTGTCAATAATCAATTGTTAATAATTAACTGTTAATTATTTAAAAATAGTACACATCATATATTGAAATACCCCTCCATTTGCTTTAAAATACATGTCTAAATATTTCGTATAACGAACAGTGTATCATTGGTTCGGAGGATACAAAAGACGAGTATGGCTGAAATAGAAAAAAAGATTATCATTATCGGCGGCGGCATCGCCGGCGTTGAAGCGGCATACCAGGTTTCCAAACGGGGTATCCATGTGGAATTGTACGAAATGAGACCCGAAAAAAAAACAGAAGCACACAAATCCCCATTCCTGGGCGAATTGGTGTGCTCCAATTCACTGGGTTCCACCCAGATTTCCACCGCCTCCGGTCTTTTAAAGGAAGAACTCAAAATATTGGACTCGTTTTTTTTGCGAAATGCCGAAAAAAACCGGGTGCCTGCTGGCAGCAGTCTTTCTGTAGACCGCATCAAACTGGCAGAAACCATAAGCGAAGAAATCAAAAAAATCCCCAATATCAACGTAATCAATAAAGAAGTCACAGAAATCCCTGATACCGAATCACCGGTTATTGTTGCCTCCGGTCCACTCACTTCTGCTGATTTTGCCGCCAATTTAACAAAAATCACCATGAGGAAAAACCTGTTTTTCTACGATGCCACGACACCAATTATTAGTGCGGATACTATCGATTTTGATAAGGTATTCATGGCTTCCCGGTATGATAAGGGAGAAGCCGATTTCGTGAATATTCCTCTTGATGAGGTTCAATATAACGAATTTGTTAGTGATCTGGCTGCGGCAGAAAAAGTGGAACTGAAAGAAATGGAAAAAAATATTTTTTTTGATGCTTGCCTGCCCATTGAAGAGATTGCCCGCAGGGGGGTTAAATCATTGTCTTTCGGTCCCCTCAAACCAGTGGGCCTGTTAGACCCTAAAACCAACCAGATGCCTTATGCGGTGGTCCAGTTAAGACAGG
>WVZO01000380.1 GCA_011772425.1 Candidatus Aminicenantota bacterium | reverse complement strand
CCATCTTTCTTCTCCCTCCTATCAGCTATGAGCCATGAGCTATGAACTAAAACAAATTTTTCCGCGGTCAACTCCGGGTTGTTTAAATAACCAGGCGCCACACCGTCACCGGCAATATACAATTCTCCCGCCACCCGTACCGGGCACAATTCCAGGTATTTATCCAATACCAGGAGGAAAAGGTTGCCCGATGCCCGGCCAATAGGAACGCTGCCTAATTCTTTATAGTCTTCGACCCGGGCCCGGTCGATCTCCAATGCCGTCGATATAATCGTAACTTCCGTGGGTCCGTACATGTTAAAAACCCGGCAGCCCGGTCCCACCAATTCAATACTGCGTTTAACCAGGTCATAGGTTAATTTCTCCGCCCCGATGAACAAATAACGCAGCGTTTCCAGCGATTTTCCCGTGTTCACCAGGTAACTGTAATGGGTCGGCGTAATATGAAGAACCGTAAGACCATGCGTGCGGATAAAGTCGATACATAATTCCGGGTCCATGATCACTTCCCGGGAAACCATGTAAAGACACGCCCCCGTGGTCAGCGTAATGAAGATTTCCCACACCGACCAATCAAAATAATAGGAAAGATTCTGAAGCACACGGTCCCCGACACCGATACCCAAACAATCATACCCCCAATGGATTAACGGTGAAAAATTGGCATGAGTAATGGGAACCCCTTTGGGCCTGCCCGTGGAACCAGACGTGTAAATAATGTAGCATAGGTGAGTAGGGTGAGTAGGGTGAGTAGGGTGAGTAAGGTGAGTAGGGAATTCATCACTCAACTCGCTCAGACTAACTATCTCAGTACCCTCACTTACCTTACTCACCTTACTCACCTCACTCACCAAAATCCTCGCATTACTGTCTCTTACCATGTAATCGATACGCTCTCCAGGTGCCTCCGGGTCAATGGGTAAATACGCCCCGCCAGCTTTTAATATGCCCAATATACCCAGGATCATCTCTATAGACCGCTCCAATATAATTCCTATAATATCGCCCGGGAGGACACCTTTTTCTTTTAGTGCATATGCCACCTGATCGCATCGTTTATCCAGTTCACGGAATGTGATGTGGACCTGCGATTTTTTCCTGTCGAATTCGGGTAATTCGGGTAATTCAAGGGGCCCCTTTACCGCGACGCTGTCCGGCGTCCTGGCCGCCTGTTCTGCGAACAACCCGGGGATGGCCTTGTCGCAAGGATAATCAAAAGCGGTATCGTTAAAATCCACCAACAACTCATGCTTCTCTTCCGGCGACAGTATCTCGATTTCATGGATACCCCCACTGGCATTGGTTTCAATACCGGCTAAAATATTATCAAAATGATTGGACAGCCGGACGATGATATCTTCATCAAATAAATTTTTGTCGTAAATCCAGCAGATATCGAGACCGCTGTTTTCAAAATACGTAATGGTAATGGTTAAGTTATAATGGGTGAGTTCCTCCAGGGAATACGAATCAATGCACAATGACAGCGGGCTGCTTTTTTGCGTCTGGATCAAGCGGGCATCCAGGGGATAATTTTCAACAGCCAGGACAGTATCAAACAGCTCTTTCTCACTGCTAATACCGCTGTACTCTTTTATATTCACCAGGGAAGCAGATTCAAATTCTTCCCGCATTTTCAATGCCTGATCGGTTCTCTTCAGGAAATTTTCTATTTTTTCCTGGGGATGGGATTGTACCCGCAGCGGCAGTGTATTGATAAACAGCCCGACAATGTCCTCGATCCCTTTTATTTTCGCTGATCTCCCCGATACCGTGGTACCCATAACCACATCGTAAGTGTTATTGTATTTTTGCAGCAATACCCCCCAGGCACTGTACAGTAATGAAGCAAATGTTACATTCATTTTCCCGGCAAACATCTCCAATTGGGTTTTCCTATCCCTGGGAATCCTGGCACGATACGTACCAAAACCGTGGCCTGTTTCTCCGGGTCCAAGGCCTGCAGCTTTATGCAACTGGATTTCGGTCCCACTCTCAAGCCCCCCTAAATAGTCCTTCCAGAATTCAGCTTCTTTACCTGTATCGCGGGTCTGAATCCACCTGACAAATTCTCTAAATTTAGTCTTGACCGGGGGTAGGGGTACTAACGGTTCTCCTCTGATCAGCTTATCGTACGCCTCAATGAACTCCTTTAAAATAATGCCATTGCTCCAACCGTCATACAAAATATGATGGTTGCTGATAATGGCTTCGAACGTCTCATCTTCGAGTTTACACAAGGTGACGCGAAACGGCACCTCCCGCAAATCAAATTTTTCTCTCCTGTCTTTGATCTTTATTCTTTCGAGCTGTTTTTTTGCTTCATTCTCGTCTCCGCCGGAGAGATCGTAATATCTGAATTCAATCTTATGCTCTTTTAATACGATTTGGCTGGGGATTTTGATTTTCTCCCAGCGGAAAACGGTTCTCATCATATCATTTATCTTTACCACAACATTCCAGGCTTGTTGGAAATACTCAATATCAACGGGCGCGGATATCCCCAGGCTTAACTGCTCAAAATAGACGTCGCTTTGCGGGTCTTTCAAATAATGAAAAAGCAGACCCTCCTGCATGGACGTTAGCGCCACAACATCTGATATGTTTTTTTTATCCAACGTTTTTAAGCCTCCCATTATCTCTTCTTCATATTTAATATCAACAAAAACGGCAACTATGTTTTGACTTTCGGGAACTTCTCGATACAAATTTTGTGAGCGTGATTTATAATTTTACCACAAGATAGGAAAATATGCTATAGCCCTGAGATTTTTTTACTTGAAAATTGACCGGTGTCCCCGGTGGGTTAGTACCAGCCAGTTTCACGTCTAAGAATCCCAAATGACCCTCACACCATCGTCAAAACAGGCGGGTAATTCTTAAAATGTAAAATTTTGCCAGCACGTTTGACGCAACAATTTTTGTATTTAAATTGGCCGCAGAGAATGAGAAACTTTATTTTAATGGTGTTATTTTGGTATAATAGATAAACGGAGGTAGAATAATGGTTGTGAATGACAAATTTAAATGTATGGCTTGCGGGAGCACGGAATTGTGTTTCGGTTATCTCGGTACTCCTGCCAATGTTTTCATACCCACCGGTGTTTTTACTCTCCACGGCTTCAAGACGCGCTCGTACGTCTGTTTACGCTGCGGACACTTGGGAAACTACATTCCTAAATACAAATTGGTAAAGTTAAGAGAAAAATTCAAGGCCCAAGAAGAATTTGAATAATACCAACGGGTCCCCCCGGCCTCCAGGACCGGATATTCAGCATACTGAGCAATAGTGACTCCCCACACCGCGGGGAAAATTTTTTATTTGACAAATGCGACGTTTTAGTTTATAATAAATTTTTATAAATCGTCGCCCACCCCAAAAGGCTTTTTCACTTCTTACTAAACTAGTAAATCTTAGAATCATGTGCCTCGCACATTATTCAGGAGGTTAAAATGAATAAAATTTTCACTTTCTTGTGTCTATTTCTCTCGCTGGCCCTGGTGTTTGCTTTTGCCGGCATGGAAAAACCAGTTAGCAATGCGTCTCCTGGTTATTCCCAGGCGTATATGGAAAGGTCACCCGGGAACTTTGATTCGGTGGAGTATGTGAAAGCTCAGCAGGAAAGGTTTGATTGGCTCATGGCAGAATCTGTTCCTCTCTCCCCGGATTCCATTATCAGTATCCGGTTATCTGCGGAAGATCTTGCCGGTATTGAGAATCACCAATGCGAGACTTGTGGGGCGGCCAACTCATCCGTGTATAAAATCCGGGTGGGTTTATTCAAACCGGTGAATGTTAGTGTTTCGTTTGCAGATTTGGTTCCTGCTTCCATGTCTACTTCAGGCAGGTTCTATTCTCATGGTATGATGCAGGCCACTCCAGGAGGAGGATTGGTCTGGACTATTGGTGCGGAGTCCCGGGATGCCACTGCACTTCGTATTCACTTGACTGAGTTCTCCCTTCCCGGCAATGCGGCCCTTTACATCTACAACATGGATGGTCAGGCTTTTGGACCTTATACAGACCGCGGGCCCAACAAGACCGGTGATTTCTGGACCAATACGGTCACCGGGCCTGTTGCCTATTTACAGCTTCGGCTTTACGGACCGATTTCCGTTGAGCAGCTCCAATCGGTTCGCTTTGTGATAGAGGATATTGCCCACATTGGGCCGAAGTTCCTGCTGCCCTTTTTACAACAACCGGACTGGATTCGTGAAGGTGTCAGTAGAACAGAATCATTATGTGATTACAATGCACCCTGTGTAGAAGATGCGTCCTGTTACCATGGTGGAACCTGGAACGCTATTGAAGCTGCCCGTAAAGCTGTGGCTTACATCCAGTATATATCCGGGCCATGGATTTATATGTGTTCCGGTGGGCTTATTGCCGATACAGACACCAGAACCCAGATTCCTTATTTCCTGACCGCCGACCACTGTATCAAAAACCAAAGCCAGGCCAGCAGTCTTGAATGTTACTTTCGATACAAGACTACTTCTTGCGGTAGTGCCTGCTATGATCCGGTGGGAGTTGTTCCCCGGACACTGGGCTCCCAGATTCTCAGCTCTTCCGCTTATCATGGGGACTACTGCCTGTTAAAACTGAATGAGAATCCACCCGCTGGCAGTGTGTTCCTGGGTTGGACCTCAGCACCGGCGGCATATTCCAAAAATCTTGAATTGTTCCGGCTCAGTCATCCTGCTGGTGCGCCCCAGGCTTTCTCTAAACACCTGGTGAATACGACATTCAAAGAGTGTAAAAACTGGCCCAGGGGCAGGTGGGTTTACAGTACAGATGTTATTGGAGCCACCGAAGGTGGAAGCAGTGGTTCACCGGTTTGCAATGCTGCGGGTCAGATCGTGGGGCATCTTACCGGCGGCTGCGGTTCTAACTGGAGTGATGTTTGTGATTTCGTAAACAATGCCACCGTTGATGGTGCGTTTGCTCACTACTTTTCAAAAATCCAACAGTGGTTAGACCCCCAGTAAACCCCCTACCTATTACCTACTCTCTCCTGCCCTGTACAACCTTTTTAACATTTGTACAACTTTAGTTGTACATTTTTTTCGAACCATTTTCCACCCAAAAATAAGACCAAAGGTGTATTGACAATAGTTGGGTTTACAGGGTATAAAAGAACCAGTATTTTAAAAAAAGGAGGTCACATGAGACGATTAACAAAAATTTCGTTGGTATTGTGTTTTGTGGCAGCAGTGATACTGGTTTTAACACTTCTGCCGTCACTCTCACTTCAAGCCAGGGAGCAAAGCGATCCATTCGGAGCCATTGCCAAACGTGAAGAACTGAGAATCAGGATTGCAGAGATGCGGGCTGAGATCGCGGCCAATGGGCATAAGTTTACCGTGGATTTTAACCCGGCCATGCAGTATACCCTTGAACAACTTTGCAATTTTAAGCCGGAATTGAAACCTGCGGATTCGGATTTAGTATACCTATACGGAGGAAGAGACCCCATCAGCCGGGTGAACAAGAAACCACCGTCCCCACCGTCCGATACGTATTATATGTCTGATTATACGTCGGTAAAAGACCAGAGAAGCTGTGGTTCTTGCTGGGCATTTTCAACGGCAGGCATGTTCGAGTGTGTCCTGTTAAAGCATGGAATCAACGCCAACCTTTCGGAGCAGTGGTTGGTTTCCTGTAACACAGATGGATGGGGCTGCAACGGCGGCTGGTTTGCCAACAAATACTATTTGAACCCGGGTGCTGTCCTGGAGAACTGCTTCCGGTATAAAGCCCTTGATCTTCCTTGCAAAGAAGGCTGCGAATTTGTCTACATTGCCAATAGTTCCCACAATGTTTCCAATGTCAGCGCCATCAAAGCTGCCATCCGCGATTATGGTGGGGTTTCCTGTGCGGTTACGGCCACCTATTATTTCCAGGCCTACAGCGGCGGGGTTTTTGATTATGATTCCCACTCTCCAACCAACCATGCCGTGGTCCTGGTGGGCTGGGATGACAACCTGGGTTCAGGCGGTGCCTGGAGATTAAAGAATTCCTGGGGAAATGGCTGGGGTGAAAGCGGCATGATGTGGATCGAATATGGCTGCAGCAATGTCGGCTCCGGCGGCAACTATTTAACCTATTAAACGTTAAAGGAGCCACAACGATACACAAAGAAAACGTTTATTTTAAATCCAGACCATAATTATCACTGATATCCAGGGGCGGCATCGGGCCATCTAGAGGTTTTTTATCCTTTACATACCAGTCGTACCACTGCAGGGTCCGGTATAATACATCGATTCGTCCCGGTTGGTTGCGGTTTCCGTGTCCTTCACCAGGATACCGGACCAGCCGTACGGCCGGGTGGTTGTTCATTTTCAACCGGCGGTAAAATTCAAGGCTCTGGGATGGATGCACACGGGTGTCGGCAGTACCGCCCAGGATAAGGACAGCGGTTTTACTCTTATGCGCATAGTAAACAGGGCTTCGTTTTAGATTCAGTTCCCACATATCTTCCAGGGAGTCTCCTGAATGCACATAGAGTTCTTCATAGGGGATATCCGTGGTGCCCCGTTTGCTGATTACGTCGCTGATGCCCACGAACATACAGACTGCCCGGACGTATTTGGTATAGTAAGAGGCAAACCAGGCGGCGGCATAACCACCGTAAGAACCACCGCCCAATCCCACCCGTTCCGGGTCGGCAATGCCTTTTTTTATAAGATACTCAATGCCGTCGGCAATATCGTCAAACTCCTTCCCTGCCGGGTCTTTGTAGCCCTCCAGGGCAAATTTGACACCGTAACCCGTACTGGCGCGATAGTTGGGATAGAACACCACATATCCCTTACCGGCAAATACTTGCCCCGGCCTGGAGTAACGGGTTACCCAACTGTTGGAGTAGTGACTCTCAGGCCCGCCGTGGACCACCACGATTAATGGATATTTTTGACTTTCCTGGTAATTTACCGGGTAGAGCAAGAGGCCTTCAATTTCCAGTCCATCCCTGGCCTGGTAACGGATGATTCCCTGTTTTCCCAGTTTTCGTTGGGACAACCAGGGGTTCAAATTGGTCAATTGGTGTACCTTTTGCTGCGCTTTTTTACCGGGTTTCCAGTAAAACACCTCTCCCGGTATGCGGGGAGAACTGCCTACAAAAGCAAAATGCTTGAAATCCTTTGTAAAGCTGACGCCACCTCTAAAGGTGATACCGGTTTTTTCCGAATTTAAGATAATCGCTCGTTTACCACCTGATGCCGGGACCAGGTTGAGGGTGGGCCAAACGCCTTCACCGGCATAATATAAAACCGTGTTATTATCCTTCCAATGAGCCCAACTGACATGACCGCGAAAATCCGGGACCGTTAAGTTCTTCTGTTCTTTGGTTTTGATATCGATCACATACACCTGGCTGACTGCATGGTCCTTACGCCACAGTGCAGCCGTATAGGCGAGTTTAGTCCCGTCAGGGCTGAAATTGAAATTCCCCAGTTTTCCCGGGTTATCGGTCAATTGCTCCATCTTCCCGGAAGCAATGTCCAGCAAGTAAATCTTTTGAAACATATACCGGTGATCTACTAAATTTTTCGGGGATACAGCGGCGGCAATGGTCTTGCCATCCGGGCTGAATACGAAATTCCAAACGGTTTTGTTTTCGGTTAATTGTTTGGGTTTGGTTTTTTTATCGGATACGTCGACTAAATAGAGGTTTCGATGTTTGAGATTTTCTTCATAGAAGATGAAGTCATAGCCTTTTTCCTTTAATTCTTTTTCCCGTTTGGATGATGGAGTTGTGGCAATATAGGCAATTTTATTTTCCTTTGGATGCCACTGGAAATTGCTGACACTGGTTTTTGCCCGGGTGACTTGAATAGCTTCTCCGCCATCTGCGGGGATAACCCACACCTGGGTTTTGGCTTTTTCGCCTCGTTGGGTAAGAAAGGCCAGCCTGGAGCTGTCCGGGCTCCAGCGAAGAGTACCGACAGATACTTTCCCTGTTATAAACGGTTTTATCTGCTTTGTTTGTGATGAGACAAGATATAATTCTTTATAGGCTGAGCCGGGTTTTTCCCTGGCACATCGCGGCATAGTAACGGTGTAAGCGATCCACTGCCCATCCGGGCTAATTTGGGCATCATCACAGGTTCGGGTTTTCAACACATCGTGGGCTGAAAACACCTCTTCCGCGGTTGTGCCGGGTAACAAAAAAGTAGGGAATACAAACAATAAAGTGATAATAGAAACAAGAGTATAATGCAATCTGCTTTTATTCATGGTAACCTCCAGGTTTCCATGATAACAGAGTTAAGAAGAAAATTCAAGAAGTCGCCGCGGGGTCAAAGTGCCTGCTTTAGCCGCCCTCGCACTGCAAATGCTCCCCCACGCAGCGGTTTTTTTAAAAGAGCACCCTGGTCGCCGAAGGTATTGAAATTTTTTTCTTTGTGGGTTATCATTTCCGGGAATGAGGAGTTCAAAATGATTTTACCTGGAAATATTATAAAAAGTCTTGAGAAATTAAGTAACAATATAGAAGAGGAATACCACAGGATGCCCCTTTTTAAGAAAGTCCTCACATTCATCGGGGCCTTCTTTTTCTTTGGTGGGGCTTTCGCATTAATATTATTGCTATTTTTGGGAGAAAAACATAAAATAACGTTATATATCCCACATTTAAGGGATATTTCTTATGGTGTTTGGGGTTTAGGGACGCTGATTTTTGCCTATTGTCTCAAAAAGACTATCTATAGATTATTTTTAATTTGTGGTTTCTTAGCCATATTATCGGCTTTTATTGGGGGACCCCCGGAATTAAGGCTGGATAGTTATCCCAAAATATTTAAATTTATATTATCTAATTTCGTTTTTTTTGGAGTCGTTGTTTTCGGTGTACTTGCTTTGCGTTATTACCTGGAAAATAAAAAGGGCCTTGAACGGCCTTTATCCGGGAGAACAGACTGGGGTATCAAGTTAAGTCCGGGTCTCAAGTATCTTTTCGAGCTGCTCAATCTTAGTGTTGTCTTTATAAATGTAATAGGGCCAGGTGCTCTCTTCCATACCTATTTCAAAGATTCAATGTCTAAGGTATGGCCGATATTTATTATGTTTTTTTTGTTGCTTATCGTTTTTGTTGTCTGGTATTATGTGAATACCCGGTATATTTTCCAGGGGCTTCTGCTTCCTCCCAATAAAATGAAAAAATTTTTACTCATTGTGCATGTTTTATTTTACTCAGTTCTTGCTTTGGCAGCCTTTATCCCGGTTTTACCTACCGCTTTCGGTTCTTCGCGTGGATTGATAGCTTTGATTGTAGTGATTGCAGGAATGTTCATATTATTTATACTCTCGTTCCTTGGTACTTATTATGGATCACGAATCGCAAAGAAACAATTGACCGCGGTATGGGAGAAGCGCGAGAACAAGGGGGAATAATTTTCATGTTTCACTTCCTTGTTTGCCAGGAGCAAAGGACAGACGTTGAGGTTTTGACAAACCATTTTTATCTCTGACCTATCCCGGGATAGGAAATCCTATTGCTGTGAAGGAAAATCCTATCGACAAGATAGAATGTGGGACTTTCACAGGATATGAGCTTGTATCATAACATTTTTTGCTGATACATATAGATTTTTTTTAGGTACATCCCTATTTTTTGCTGTTACATTTATATTCACAAGAGAAACATTTGGATTTTTAGTAGACTCATTTCTATTTTTAGGAGAGGCATTTGGATTTTTATTAGAGACATCTCTATTT
>WVZO01000356.1 GCA_011772425.1 Candidatus Aminicenantota bacterium | reverse complement strand
CAGGGGTCTGAACCGGTCACCCACCAGCATCCACCCGGAAAGCTGCCTGTTACGACCAAAGCGGAATTCCACCCGTTCCAATTCTTTGATCTCAATCCTTACCATGCCGCTGTCATCAGGATAAAGGGTTTTGGATTCGGTGTCTTCCTGATATCCCTTTTTGAATTGAATTGGTGAGGAATCATCCACCGGTGCTTGAGAAGGCTCAACATTGAAGGTGGCCTCGGGGCGCCAGGCGCTTTGCGCCATGCTCCGCGGCGAACTGCCTATGTTTTGTATCTTGAAATACCGGCTGCCGATGCCGTCGGTATTGCCTCCGCTGTCTGTGGCTGTCCACTGGATGGTATGGACACCGTTCTGAAAAGCGGTGGTATCCAGGTAAAAATACCCCACAGCCCCATTGGTGTTGGCATAACCGGGAAATAGTGTGGCAATATCAGGCCGGTAATTATTGTAAGTAGGATTACCAATATTGACTCCATCGACATATACGTTGATGGTGGAACCGTTGGTAGGAATATAGTTGGGTTGGGGGGTTAATACCCATCCCCAGTTGATGAAATCCGTACCGGATGCAGTACCGCCCTGCGTTGGAGTATCGATGGCCCCAAAAGGTTTCACCGCACTGGCATTGTCTATCAAAACGGTTTTGGAATCCAATGTAACCTGGTGCCCTTCGACATCCGTGGCAATGGCCAGGATGATAAAGGTGCCGTTGCCGCCGTTGGGAAGGAAATTGGTGAGCATCATGTATCCCCAACCGGCTTTATAATTATTGGGATAATCCGGGTAAGCCTGTTCCACATCCGGCCTTGCACCTTCTACCAGTACGGCATCGCCGATATAGGTCAAGGCCGCACCATTTTGCCTGTAGATTTTTACACTGACGACTCCCACATCATCCAACACCCAGCCGGTGAAGGGCACACTGCTGCGTATCGTGGACTGATCAGTGGGGGTGTCATACGCCCCAAAGGGAGGTGACGAGGCTCCCGGTCCATATACATTCAAGGTCACCGACACGGTCTGGGGAGAGTTGGGTGCAATGGGGTCTGAAACCGTAATGGTGCCGGTATGGGTTCCGGCAGTAAGCCCGGTGGGATCAATAGAAACCGTTACATCACTCTCGCCGGTGCCGGAAGTAGGAGAACAGCTCAGCCAGTTTTTATTCGTACTGGCTGTCCAATTGAGGGTACTGGATGTGGCATTGCTGATGGAGAACATTTGATCCGGTGTGGTGGTCCCCATAACAAGACCAAAGGTTAACTGGGTCCGGTTCAAAACGATCTCAGGCGAAGCCGTGAATTCCACTTTATCTACCCACCCACAATCCGAACCGTAACTGAAGGAAGAGTCTTTTTCATAAACCCACTTCAAAGTATGTGTACCGGCAGGAATGGGGTAGGATCTCTGCTCCCAACTGGTGAGACCACTGATGGAACTTTCCAATTTGTCATCGATATAAAAACTGAGGTAATCATAATATGATTCTGATGATACGTTCCACCAGAAGCTCAATTGACCGGGACCAATGATGGTGGTTTTGATATAGGTGGATTGGGAATTGCCAATATCACCGCTCTGTACAGCATCATCGTCATAATAATAGGTATCGGTTTGTTCAAACCAGTCGGCACTGCCGCCGGTGGTCCAGGTCAGGTTGCAATTGTCAACCCCTTCGCAGAGAGTACCGAACTGGGTCGTTGAAAACTTTGCCACAAAGGCATCCACATCTCCTTTTATGGCGTTTTGATATGCATTTTCAGTGGGAAAATCGGAACTTGCCGTATAACCTGCCGCATAGATGTTGCCACTGCTGTCTACTGCAACTCCTCTTCCGTACTCGTTATCCCCACCCCCCAGATAGGTGGAGAAACTCAAGCCTGTCCCGTCCGTAGAGAACATGGATACAAAGACATCAAAGTCTCCATTATACGTACTTTGATACGCCCGTTTTACAGGAAAATTCGAACTTTTGGTAGAACCGATCACATGAGCATTGCCTGCACTGTTTATTGTCAGATCGTCGCTGGTATCCCATTCACCTCCTCCCAGGAAGGTAGAGTATTCCAGGGTGGTACCGGTAGAAGAGAACTTAGTCACATAGGCATCCCTGTCCCCACCGCCGTGGGTACTTTGATAGGCATTCTTGGTAGGAAAATTCGTACTGCTGGTATCACCGGCCACATAAGCACTGCCGCTGCTGTCTACTGCGATACCGTATGCGGCATCGATGTCATCCCCCCCCAGGAACGTGGAGTAAACCAGGCTGCTGCCGGAAGAAGACAATTTGGTCACAAAGGCATCGAATTCTCCACCGCCGTAGGAGCCTTGATACTGGTTGTGGGTGGGGAAATCAGTACTGGTGGTGCGGCCGGCTATATAAGCCGTGCTGCCGTTAACCGCGATCCCGGTTCCTATATCTCTGCCGCTGCCCCCCAGGTACGTGGAATAAACCAGGCTGCTGCCCGAGGAATCAATCTTGGTTACAGAAGCATCCCAATTACCTCCACCAAAGGTACCCTGGTAAGCATTTTTGGTGGGGAAGTTAGTGCTGTTGATTCGACCGGCTATATATATATTCTTGCTGCTGTCCAGCGCAATGTCGTATCCCCGGTCATCGCCATTGCCCCCTAAAAAGGTGGAGTAAGCCAGGCTGCTCCCCGAGGAAGAGAGAATCGCCACAAACACATCTTTACTTCCACCGCCGTAGGTGGCCTGGTACGCATTCTTGGTGGGAAAATTGCTGCTCTCGGTCCATCCCACCACATAAGCCTGACCACTGTCGTCTACCAAAATGTTCAATCCCCTATCATCACTGCTCCCGCCTAAAAAAGTCGAATATATCAGGCTGTTTCCTGACGAGGAAAATTTGGTCACAAAGGCATCAGCGGCTGCTTGATCTGTTTGATATGAATTCAAGGTTGGGAAATCTGTGCTGGTGGTATCCCCGGTTACATAGGCACAACCGCTGCTGTCCACGGCCAGACCGTAGGCATACTCATCCCCACTGCCCCCCAGGTAAGTGGAATAAGCCATTACCACTGGATCGATGACCAATTCACAACTTCTATCGTACTTCCCCACTTCAAATCCATAGGTATTTTCCCCGATCTTTTTAAATTTAACATCTACATCCATTCGTTTTCCAGATTGTTTTGCTCCTTGCGCCCTGCGCCCTGCGCCATGCTCCCTGCTAACCTCCTGGTAACTGACAGGCCGGCGATGGATTAATTCTCCCAAATGGGTTTCGATGATGAGGTTTCCTTTTTCATCGATCCGTGTACCTTTTACGTTTTTGTATTGAAAGCAAATATTTCCCGGGTCGCCGCCGGGCTTTATGATCCAATCATATTCGATCTGCTTTTCAATGCCGTATACTTTAAGATCAACGTCATTGTAAATATTTTTATAGAGTACCGCTTTTGAAGTGGGAATACCTGTGTGCCAGGTGGACGGTTCATTCCCCTTAATATAGTTGACTTTATACGGCGTCATATCAACAGGTACCATTCCAGGATCCCGGTTTGAATCCAGGAAAACCATCCGGGCCACATCCCGTTCCCGGGATTTAGGTGAGTGAGGGGAGTCGTTTTTCCCCTCTTGAGAGGGGTGGCCGGAGGCCGGGGTGTGTACGCGATCAAATACCAATCCTTTTTTTGTCAACCATAAGGTATACCTGGATGTTCGGGCATAGAATTTTGCCTGTTCATGCACCTGCCCCTGGTTGGGAATAAAATACAGAGGAATTTTGCCGAAACCGGGAACGGGTTTTACTAAATCCGCTTCACCGGGATATTTGAACTCATGGAGTTTTGTATTGGAATTGTTACTTGTAGCCGGTATCGATGCATCGATCACAAATATCCCTGCCAACACAACCAAACTCAACACCATCAAACGTTTCATTTTTCGCCTCCTTTTTTCCTTTTAGGTAATAAGTATAGCATAATCTCCGAACTTTTTGTTTAAAAATGATAATAGTTTACCTTTTTTTTGGGGATGTTGAATTAAAGGGACTTTTGAAAGGTTAATTTTTATAAAACCTTACTATTTATACGAGGAGACAACGGGAAAATCACAAAATTACCGGATCAAATATGGACGGCGAGCATAAAATTCCCGCACCAGGAGATTGACCCTGACAGCCCGGTTGGGTGCCTGGGATTATAGGGTATTAAGAAAAAAGCCCGAAAGATGAAAATCTTTCGGGCTTTTCCACTTTGGCCTTTTAAGTTTGGTTTTACGTTTTTAACATTCCTATTAATCCCTTCTTGCCTTCTTCACTTTGATACGCTTTTTCCTCCTTCATACACTTAAAAAAAAAACAACCAACAGCAAAATTATTATAACAATCAGTTTTTTAATCATATTACATCTTCCTTGCCCCCTCTTCCTCCCCCACCGTCCGCTGATTCAACCTGGCCAAAAATCAATGATAGATAGATTCGTTCTTCTTCCTATCATTTTTAGGATAACACAATTTTCAAATTTTTCCTTAAACTTTATAAAACTTTATACTTTTTTTTCGGACGCTTTATTATCGGGAGTTTTGAGATGTTAAACTTTATAAAGTTTAACAAATTCATATATTTACTCCTATGAAATTAGCCACGAAGACACCAAGACACAAAGTAACACAAAAGGTTTTATTATAAATGAATCCTTTGTGCCTTCGTGCCTTTGTGGCTGTATTTTCATGCGTCTCCGGGCGAGAACTCGTTATCATGATGAACTGCTGTACTTTGTTGGAAGGGGTTGAAAAAAGGATGGAAGGGTATTATAATTGAATCATGGCGAAAAACAAACTGGAATATAAAAAAGATGCGGCTTTCATCGATCGAGAAACAGAATTAAAATATTTGCGTGATTATATTGACATACGTCCAGAATCTATCCTTTTTCTTCACGGTCCCAAATCTTCAGGAAAAACCACGCTGCTGTATAAATTTTTTGAACAGGTGGAAAAAGAGCAAAAGCTGGATGTGAAATTCATAAACATGAGAAAGATATATACCGAGTTTCCCGATGATTACAATTATAAAGAATTCCTCAGGCTGTTTTTCAACGTAGAGGATAAGACGGCAAAGGAAAAAAAAACAAAATGGTCAGGGGGGGTAAATGTCGGGTTCTTCAAAATTAATTCCCAGGTTGAGAAAGGAATTTACAAGGGCAGAATCGACCCGTTTAAGGTCATGGAAAAGGAATTTATCACGCTAACTAATAAAGGGATAAAACCAGTTCTCATTATCGATGAACTCCAGGCACTGGATAAGATATATTTAAATAACGGTAAGGACCGGCGGCTGATCGTAGAGTTTTTCAATTTTTTTGTTGCCATGAGCAAGGAGAGCCACCTGGCGCATATCATTGTTGCCTCCTCTGACGGGTATTTTTTGAATACCGTGCATAACGATTCAAAGCTGAAAAAAAGCTCGGATTTTTATAAGGTGGATTATCTTGTAAAAGATGATGTGATGGAATGGCTGCTGAACCTGGAAAAATATTCAAAGATCAAAGATTATACACTGACAGAGGAAGATGCGGAAAAGATATGGGATACAGTGGGCGGCAGTATGTGGGAAATCCAGGATATCCTTTCCCAACTTTTCGAATATCCCATCGATGAAGTATTGGCCAATTACAAACAAAAAATGTTAGGGATGATAACCTATTACATTGTACAAAAGGAGAGGAAAAAAAAGGAAGAAATATTTAGCCATTTTATCGCCAATGACAACCTGTGGGCACGAGATACCAACGAGGGGGATGCGGAGTTACTCAGGGATATGGTGACCAACAATGTCCTCTATTTTGACCCCACCCGGGCGGTGTACTATCCCCATGGTAAAAGTTACCACTGGGGCATCAGGTTATATTTTGAAGGTTTAACCTGACACCCGCTTCTCTCTTTGGATTTCTTTCTTGAACTGGGAAGGTGTCATGTTGGTGTATTTTTTAAAGGCATTATAAAAGGCAACGGTTGTATTAAATCCCACATCGAATGCCACGGCGACAATTTTCCGCTGCGCCCCCCCGGGCGACTGCAAAATCCGTTTGGCCTCCTCGATGCGGTAAGAATTGATATAATCCCAGAAGTTCCGGTTCAATTGTTCATTGAGTACCTGGGAAAGTAGGTGAGGGGAAAGGGATAATTTTTCTGCCAGTGACTGCAAGGAAACATCTGCATGGCAATACACTTTCTCAACGTCCATCATATACCTGAGCTTTTTGATACACTCTTCGGCATACTGGGGAGTCAGTGGAGAACCTTTATATTTTTCCTTTTTTTCAAAGGGCCGTTTTTTATAGATATAGAATACAGCCGCTACCAGGGCTGCCAATAAAAACAGGATACCTATTCTAAAAAGAAAGGTTTGATAAAAAAGGGGTTTTAGAGTAAAGGTAAAGGAAACCCCGGTTCGATTCCATACCCCTTCGCTGTTGCTGGCAATCACCCGGAAGGTGTAAGTCCCCGGTTCCAGGTCATTGTAATGGGCCGCCCGTTCTTTGCCCGGTGACAGGAATACCCATTCCCTGTCAAATCTTTCCAATCGATAGTTGAATATAATTTTCTCCGGGGAAAGGAAAGTGGGAGCAGTAAAATGGAAGTGGAAATCCGTAATACCCCTGAACGTATATGCATCCGTATCCGCATTACGGTGCAGGGGAATGGACTGCTTATCAAACACCACCGCTTCGATTACCACCGGGGGAGGAACTTTATTGACACGAATCTTTCCGGGATTCACAATAGTGACTCCTTTCTTGGTGATAAACCAGAATTCACCGTTCCTGTTTTTAAGGGCTGAGTGCCGGGAAAATTCATTATTGGGTTCCAGGCTTTTCATGCCGTCGGAGATGCCAAAGGAGGTGCAGTTAATTTTATCCGCACCCTCCTCACCGGCGTCGGCAAACCGGTTCAGTTCTTTTTTACTGACGCGAAGAATACCGCTGTCACTCATTAACCAGAAGTTTTCCTGTTGATCTTCTAGAAATTGGTAGATGAAATTGCTGGTCATACCGTGGTCAGTGGTATAGGAGGTGATTTTCCCGTTTTTCAACCGCTTCAGCCCGTCCCCATACGTTGCCATCCAAAATACAGGACTTTGGGCGTCTGTACCGGACCGATCTTCATAGATGCAGGTTACGGAGATATCTTGTAAGTAATACTCTATATCCTGCTTCGTTATTTTACCATCCCTCAGAACAGTGACTCCCTTGTCAGCGGCAATCCAGATGTTGTGGTGTTGATCTTCATAGACATTGTGAACCACTTTTCCCAATAAACCGTCAGCGGATTTAAAGGATTCAAGGGTGCCGTTGCGGTAGCGGCTGGCGCCGTCAAAAGAGCTGAACCAGAGATTGCCCCGGCTGTCTTTATATATCGATGTAACCAGGTTGTCCGCCAGGCCTTCGCGGACAGTAAGCTGCATATAGGCTGTACCTTTTCTATGAAAAATTCCTTTCCCAATGGTGCCCAGCCACAAGTTCCCCTCGCTGTCATCAGCGATGGCCGTGATGCCGGTACCGGAGATTCCCGGGATTTTTAGCGTCTCAATAAAATCATTGCCCCGGCACCGGAATAATTTCCCCTCCAGGGTCCCCACCCAGGTAACACCATGCCGGTCCTGGAACAAAGAAAGGAAAATCTCCTCCTGGTGTGCCTCAAGTGGGGCATATGATATGAATTTACCGCTTCTTAACCGCCGGATTCCCGAGTCATAGGTGCCCACCCACAAACTCGTTTCCCTGTCTTCCAGGAGCCAGGTAATTGTATAGGATTTCAACACACTCTCAAAACCGATACTGCCATCTTGTTTTTTCTTTATGCGATTCAATCCTTTTAGCGTTCCTACCCAGAGATTGCGGTCACTGTCCTCCTTAATACGGGTAATATAGTTATTGGATAATCCATCCCGGGTGGTGTACATTTCGCTTCCGCTGTCGGTTATCCTGAGCAAGCCGCTCTTGGTACCAATCCACAACACTCCTTTCTGATCCTCAACCATATCGATAAGCTGCAGGTTGTCCAGGGCCGGGATGGGATATTTAAAAAATCTCTCCTCCCGGTACACAAACACCCCATTCTCAAGGGTTCCAAATAGTAAATTGCCCTTTTGATCTTCAACCACGGCGTTGATTTTTTTGCCTGCCAATCCGTGGGATTCATTAAATGCCGTAAAGGTTTCCCCGGAAAACCGGTTCAGGTAACTGGAAAAAAAACTGATCCAGAGGTTACCCTTCATATCATCCCATATGTAGCGAATGCGGTCTTTGCCCAGCACGTCGGTGGAGGTAAAGATTTTGAACTCACCGGTTTGGCATTGGTATGAAATTAACCACAGGGAACTTCCGATCCAGAGGGTTCCGGCCCTGTCCACAAACAGCGTGTCCGGAAGGGTGGTTTCCAGGGGATCACGTTCCCCTTTTCCAGTGAAACGGGGAGGTGTAAATCTCATACCATCGAAGCGAACCAGGCCTTTGTTAGTGGCAATCCACAGGTAACCGTCCGGGGTTTGAGCAATGGCCCGAATCGCATTGGCGGGGATGCCGTCGGAGATTTGCCACTGGTCCACCAGGTATTGGTTAACCGGTGTATCCGGGTCCAATCCCCATAATTGACATACAAAAAATAGAACCGAAATACCGGTTGTTAATAATTTCCTGCCCATATCCGCCTTTTTTTCCTTCTGACAAATAAAATAATAAAGGAAATAGCACAATATTGCAAGAGAGATCCGGTATTTTTTTATTTTTTTACAATATCTGTGTCATTCATTTATGCTTCCGCTCCGGGAAAAAGAGAAGAATGGCCGGACATCAAAGGTTTCGTTTTCCTCCCTTCCCCCTTTGAGTCCGGCCCCCTCTTTCATTTACCCGTTAATTGGACAGGGTTTCAGCAAAAAATAGGCAGCGAAGTGGTCCCCTCTGCAGGTTTGGAACCACCCCTGATCTCTTTTTGCTTCTCACTGTCCAGTGTGGTGATGAAGCTTTCGATTTTGATCTCTTCGAGACTCATTGGTTTTTGTTTTCTCATTTTTAACCTCCTTATATCTCTTACCTTTTTTATTGGCTTAAACAGGCTCTCATTATTATATACGTAAAATGGTAAGCAATTGTTTTGCCAGGTTGGATTTAAAATTCCCTTTTGCTTTAAAATGCGGAACAGGCAAGCCTGTTCCCTACATAAACACATTTACGAACCATGAACCATCTGAACAAGATATGAACCCGGTTCAGAGGGAAAAAAACTTATTTCTCCAATACCCATTTTTTTATCATTTGAAAAACAATCTCCCGCCGGATGGGTTTGNNCCCTACATAAACACACCGACGAATCATGAACTATCTGAGGGTTATATGAACCCGGTTCAGAGGGAAATAGAATAAAGTACCTGGTAATGAATAAAGTGTCAGGTAAATAATTTCCGAATCAAATTCCAATGACCGAAATTCAAATGACCAAAACAATGCTCCTGTGCTGACAGTGGAATCGCCGCAGGCGTATTAAATTTGCCCGAAGGGCGCCTTATTGTTTGGGATTTGTTATTTGGGATTTGTAATTTCCCCCGAAGGGGGTGAAGGGCGCTGCTTTACCCATTTTTTTATCATTTGAAAAACAATCTCCCGCCGGATGGGTTTGGATATATAATCATTCATACCTGCATCAAAACACTTCTCCCTATCTCCTTTCATACTTTCCGCTGTCATGGCAATTATCGGGACATGGTCAAACCCTTTTTCCCGGATCATCCGGGTGGCCTCTCTCCCATCCATCTCCGGCATCTGGATGTCCATGAGAATCAGGTCATATTTACCAGGAGCCGATATATATTTCTCTACCACTTGCTTTCCATTCTCCACCATGTCCAATCGGTAACCGGCCCTGGTTAACATATGCCTGGCCAATTTCCGGTTTAAGGGATTGTCCTCTGCTACTAAAATATGCAGGGAATGCCCGGCATCTTCTTTATCTTCTTCTTTAACCACTGCCCGGTTCCTCACAACCGGTTCTTGAATGAGTCTTTTTTTTGATTTTTCTACCCAGGCATAGAAATGAAAGGTGCTGCCCTTACCCAGGGTACTTTCTACCTGGATATCACCCCCCATGTGTTTAGCGATTTTTTTGCAAATTGATAAACCAAGACCGGTTCCCCCGAATTTCCTGGTGGTGGAACCGTCTGCCTGCTGGAACACTTCAAATATAGAATCTAGTTTGTCCGAAGGGATGCCAATACCTGTATCACGCACTTTGGCGTGAAGCATCAACCGGTCATGGTCCTCTTCTTCAACATCGATGGCAAGCTCGATCTCTCCTTTTTCAGTAAATTTGACGGCATTTCCCATTAAGTTGATCAGCACCTGGCGAAACCTTCCGGCGTCCTGTTTCACATAAGCGGGCACCTGGTCCCCTATCCGGCAGAACAATTTAATGGGCCGCTCCCCAATCCTGGGAAGAATTAAATCACATACATCAAAGGCAGTTTCCTCAGGAGAAAAATCAATAGGTTCAAAGGCTAATCTCCCGGCCTCGATCCTGGAAAAGTCGAGAATGTCATCAATGATAGTAATCATTGCCTCAGCGCTTTGGTTTATGGCAGCAGCATAATCCAACTGCTGCTCATCCAGATTCGTATCCGTCAACATTTCCATAAACCCTATCACACTGTTCATAGGGGTGCGGATTTCGTGGCTCATCCGTGCCAGGAATTCACTTTTGGCCCGGCTGGCAGCCTCTGCGATTTCCCGTTCCTCCTGGGCAATTTCTTTGGCCTTTTGGAGTTGGGCTGTGCGTTGGGCCACCAATGTTTCCAGCTCCACTTTTCGTTTTTTTAATTGCCTCACCCGCCAGCGGTAACTGCCGTACACCAGGAAAATAACTAGCAAACCGCAAACCAGGTAAAACCACCAGGTCTGGTAGAAATAAGGCTTTAGATAAAAAGAAACAGAAGTACCGGTTTCATTCCATATGCCGTCATTGTTGCAGGCCTTTATGCGAAAGGTATAATTTCCGGGAGGAAGTTTGGTATAATGAGCCTCTCTCCTGTCTACACCATCGCTCCATTTGGGATCATATCCTTCCAGTTTGTATTGGAATCGCACCCGGTCCGGCACCAGGAAGCTGAGACCCGTATAATGAATTTCAAATCGTTCGTTACCGGGAGAGAATACCACTTGCTCTCCTGACGGGAGAAAAGGAGCCTCCAGGTTGATATGATCTGCGATTATTTTCTCAATCACTACCGGCGGAGACAGGGGATTCTTTTTGATATGGTTGGAATCAATCATCACCACACCTTTGACAGTGGGAAACCAGAGCTTTCCATCCCGGCCTTTCCAACCGGCCGGAAGCACACTTCCCCTACACTCCCTGCTCTTCATACCATCTTTCTCATTATATGAGATGCAATGAACCTTAGGCCTTTTCCCATCGCAAAAATCGTCCAGTTCTTTTTTCCTCACCCGGAAGATTCCTTTGTTGCAGGACATCCAGAAATCCCCATTATCATCTTCAAGTATCACGTAGACATTGTCGTTAAAAAGGCCATCTTTGACGGTAATACTGGTGAATTTGCCATCTTTGAACCGGTTCAGACCACCACCGTAAGTTGCGATCCACAGGTTTCCCTGCCGGTCTTGATAAAAGCAATTGACAATATTATGGGACAGCCCTTGTTTGGTGGTATAGGTGGTGAAGGTGCCATTCTTAAACCGGCTGATCCCTCCCAGTTCAGTGCCAATCCACAGGTCTCCTTCTCGATCTTCATAGAGAGTTAAGATATAATCATTGGCTAAACCTTGCTTTTTAGTAAAAACATCGACTTTTCCATCTTTTGGGTTCAAACGATTCAGACCTCCGCCGTAGGTTCCGAGCCACAGGTTTCCTTCTCGATCTCCACAGACGGCATTTATCCTGTCATTGGATAACCCATTGCCGGTGGTATAGGTGATGATTTTTTCGCTTTTGGGGTCCAACCGGTTGACCCCTCCGCCGTCGGTACCCAGCCACAGGTATCCCTCCCGGTCTTCATGGATGGACCAAATCATATTACTGGACAAACCCTGTTTGGTTGTATATGCAGTGAATTTGCCGGCTTTTAACCGGTTCAACCCACCACCGTCGGTACCTATCCACAGGTTCCCCTCTCGATCCTCATAAACGGCCCACACGATGTTATTGGACAAGCCCTCTTTGGTAGTATAAGTGGTAAACTTGCCATCTTTCAAACGATTCAAACCACCGCTGTTGGTGCCAATCCACAGGCTCCCCTCTCGGTCTTCATAGACCTTCCATATGGTGTCATCGGAAAAACCATTTTTAGTGGTATAGGCAGTGAGTTTGCCATTTTTTGTATCCAGGCGATTCAGGCCCCCACCATAAGTACCAAGCCAGAGGTTCCCTTCTCGATCTTCACAAATAGAATTTATCCTCTCACCGGTTAAGCCTTGCTTTTTTGTATACCTGGTAATCACCCCTTTCCCGGGGTCCAGGAGGTTTAATCCACCATATGTACCGATCCACAAATTCCCTTCTCGATCCTTATACATAGATGCTATCACGTCATTGGACAATCCCTGTTTAGTAGTATATACAGTAAATGAACTGTCTTTCCGGTTCATGAGGTTCAAACCGCGTTCTGTTCCGATCCATAGGTTCCTGTCTCGATCTTCACAAATACACAATATCTTATTATGGCTTAACCCGTCCTTTGTTGTATATACAGTGAATTCACCCCCTTTCAAATAATTCAATCCTTGAGCCGTCCCAATCCACAGACCTCCCTTATAATCTTCGTAAATGGTAAATATCCAATCGTCAGAAAGCCCCTGATCTTTGGTAAATATGGTACGTTTCCCATTTTTTGCATTCAGGCAGGTTAGACCACCGCCATAGGTTCCGATCCAGAGGTTTCCTTCCCGGTCCTCACAAAGATCGTAGATGGAATTATTGATTAATTCCTCCAGGTTCCCTTTGTCGTAAATCTTAAACCGAACCCCGTCAAAACGCGCCAGGCCCTCCTCTGTGCCCAGCCAGAGATAGCCATCCCTGGTTTGGATAATGGTATATACGGAATTTTGCGGCAAACCCTGTTGGATTCCCCAAACTTCGTGGATATACTGGGTGATTTTCTTATGCGGGTCCAATGCCAGGCTGAAAGCTGACAACAACACGCATACTATAAATAAAATTAATCGTCTCATTTTTTTCCCAGGAGTAATATTGGTATTTTACAGTAAACAAGATTACATTTCAACAAATTGAGACACTTATAAGAATAAAGTACCTGGCACCTTCGATTACTAACTTAAGACTAAATTCGAAGCACGAAGCACGAAATCCGAAACAAATCCAAAATTCAAATGTTCAAAATTCAAAACAAAAAGAACCTGGCACGTTGGTTTTTCTTTTGTTTTGGTCATTTAAATTTTGGTCATTTGAATTTGTTTCGAATTTCGATATTCGAATTTCGGATTTATTTATTTATCCTTAAGTTAGTGACATTCGTGTCAGTCAAAAAAAGCTGGCTTCCATGAGTCATTGCAAGCCTTCATGGAGTCATTGCAAGCCTTCCACGACCCTTTGCAAGTCTTCCAGGAGTCATTGCAAGTCATCCCTGACTCAATGTAAGTCATCAAGGAGTCATTTTAAGTCATCCTCGACCCAATGTAAGTCATTTAGTAGAATAAAGTACCTGGCACCTTCGAGCACCTGGAGAAACACTTTTTTCTCCGGGAGAAAAAATATTATCTCCGGGAGAAAACAGATTTTCTCCGGTAGAAAATAAATTATCTCCGGGACAAACCGATTTATCTTGGCAGCAATAGTATTTTTTTAGACAAGAAATGAAACATTTCATGGTTTGAAATTGGTGAAAGTTACCTGTTCCCAAAACTATCTGGAACGATCAGCCCCTCACACTCTCGCAGCAAAGTTGAAATCATCAGACATATGAGACATCAGCGATAACGTCTCGAGACATCGACGATAGCGGGTTCAAACATCGGCGATATCGGGTCGAGACATCGGCGATAACGCGATGCGACATCAGCGATAACGCGACGAGACATCGACGATAACTTTTTGAGACATCGGAGATATCTTTTAATCATGTAAAAAATACGTTGAAAGGAGTTAAATATGGATGCTCAGATCGATTTATTCTTGAAGATATTTTTTGCCTGTCCCTTTCCCACTTTCCCACTTTCCCACTTTTTCCAATCGATGGTTCCTTATTGATTCACTTAATTTAAATTGTTTGTGCTCAGCAAATTTTGCTTGTGCGAGACCTAAATTAGGTTGCGCGAGACCTAATTTTGCTTGCGCGGGACTTAAATTAGGTTGCGCGAGATCTAATTTTGCTTGCGCGAGACCTAAATTAGGTTGCGCGAGACCTAATTTTGCTTGCGCGAGACCTAAATTAGGTTGCGCGAGACCTAATTTTGCTTGCGTGAGACCTAAATTAGGTTGCGCGGGACCTAAATTTGCTTGCCAGGGAGCGACAAAGCGTCCCGTGGGAGTCAGGTCCACTCCCACGAGACGCCCATCAGTACACACTATTAAGCAAATAAAAATTAGCCAATTTCCGGTACCGTTTCTATTTTTTCCACATGGGATAGAAGGTATCCCTGGTGGAAAAAAGATATCCCATGTGGGATAAGGGATATCT
>WVZO01000482.1:1656-3671 GCA_011772425.1 Candidatus Aminicenantota bacterium | reverse complement strand
TTGTAATTTGTGATTTGTAATTTTCATCTTTTCTTCTCTTCGCGTTCCTTCGTGCTTTTTACCGCATTGTAAATGCCTTCGTGGCTTCGTGGTTTTTTACCTAATCGTCAATAAACATGTTCTTTGTTCCGCAGACCAGCCAGGTGAGATTCAGGTTATATCGCTCAACTAATTCTCCTCCATAGGTAAAAATCGCTTCCATATCTCCCTTTTCTATCCGCTTTAGAATTGATACCGAACAATCCATCTCCTTTGCTAATTCCTCCGATGTCTTACCCATATAATACGGGAACGCCTTAAACCGCTCCCCCACCTCTTTCACCACTTCTTTATCCTGGCCATCGCGGGATTTATGCTTATTTTTCAATATCTTCATCAATCTACTCCTTGAATAATTAAAATTTCTAATGATTCATCAATTTTCGCCAATAATTAATTATATTTCGTCAATATGGAAAAGTCAAGGCTTTCTGTAATTTTTTTTGAACCACGAAGGCACGAAGGGCACGAAGATAAGAAGATTGGAGATAAGAAGATAGGAAGGAAAGGAGATAAGTTGAAGGCTTCCCTAAACGTTTAAAACACCGTTATCATTATTAATAAATTTTAATTTCAAAAGAAGCATTAAATCGATTGTCTCTGGTAAGGAAGCCTTCCGATGGCGCGAATGCGCCTACTTCGGCTCCCCCCGCCGGGGGGTTCGCTGGAACAAAAACGTAAAGCATTACAGCGCTTTAACTTTTTTCAAGAGGCTGCGCATATTCTTTACTTTTATTGATTTTTGTGTATAATTGAATCTCAAAATGATTTTCTACATTACGCGTTTGTTTGACTTCTTTTCGGAGAGGCATAATGACACTGAAAACTGATGTGAGCCCAGAAAACCTGGCTGCCCTGGGTAACCGGATCAAAGAGCTGAGAAAGTTTTTTAAAATCTCCCAAAAAGATTTTGCTGCTTCCCTGTCCATGGCCAACAGCTACCTCTCTGAAATCGAGCACGGTAAAGCCTATCCCGCTTTTGAATTCTTCCATAAAATCTCCAAAATATACAACGTAAACCTCAATTACCTGTTCCACGGAACCGGCGAGATGTTCCTGCCCCGTGAAAAGAAACCGGAAAAACCAATCGAATGGATCGACGAAATCGAAACCATCGATGATCTTCTCTGGTTTATGGAGCACTCCTCCATGTTCAGGAACTCCATCATGGGATACGCCGCAAAATTTTTATATGAAAATGAACAATTTCTGAAAAAAAACGTACATAAATATATAAACAAATCAAAATCCAAATCGGAGGAAAACAACGATGATGAAAAAGAAGAGTAAAAACATGATGTTCAACGTGTTTATTGGTGTACTCACCGCAGTGATCATCAGTTGGCTTGGCTTTGGAAGAATTCTACAAAACGGCTCCGGCGGCGGATACGGCGGCGGCGGAGATGAGATAAACAGCCCAATTAATGCGATTGAAAACTTAGTGGTTGAAGGGTCAGGGCATTATTTAAAGGCCAACAAGCAGATACAGGAATTATTAAACCTGGTGGAATTGCAGGACTTGCAGGGCATTGATTTCAATGAACTGCGGCAGACAGTGGACAGCGCCCTTTACCACATGAACCGTGCTGAGGAAACTTACCGGCAATTGATCCGGAAAGCCGAAATCACACCGTATAATGAGCCTGTTATCGCTAAATTAAAAGCCTTCGATTATTCTTCATTTATGCAGCAAAACGGTTTAAACGCCGCTGTGTTCAATGAGGTGGAATCATACCTGGCAAACGGCGATATCACCGGCATTTACAAACGGTCCCATTCCCGGTTCCTTGATATTATCGATATGTTGAACAAAATCAAAGAAGACACAGCCGGGGATAAAATGCCGGACCTGTCTATTTTCTGGAGGTTGAATGAAACGTGCGCTGAAATGTCCCTGTTCGGCAGTTATACCGCGCGGGTCTTTCATACCATTCTTTAGGGGAATCAAATAGAATACAACGCACAGCGAGGTTATC
>WVZO01000482.1:672-1631 GCA_011772425.1 Candidatus Aminicenantota bacterium | reverse complement strand
ATCATTGTACTGGTTTTCGTCAATACAGGTGTAAATGATTATAAAAAGGTACCGGAAAAAGAGGAAAAATTCAAAACCATCCAGTCTAAATATTTTGAAAAAACCCGAGACTATGAAGTATATGGAAGGGATGGCATAAAGATATTGTTTATTCCCTCCCCCACCGAAGTTTTATTTCAGAGCGCCATTATTCCCCCTGACCTGGCAGCCAAGATAGATAGTATCGCAATTGTGAATATAGGTGGTAATTTAAAAGGCAAATCGTTGAGACCTTCGGGGATTGGAGGGTGCCTGGATTTCTCCAATCTTGTACTTCTCCTGGGCAGCATTTTTGCCCTGTTTTTCGGGTATGAATCCCTGTATCACAAGGAATACCTGAAATTTCTATCCAGCCTTCGTTCCCATAGAAAAACATTCGCAGCCATCGTCATTTCACGCTCTATCCTCTTTATCGCCGCATTTCTTTTTTTATTCCTCTGTGTATTGCTTTTCCTGGCAGTCACAGGGATTGGATTTTCAGCCGCCAATTATGCGACATTGGCAGGATTCCTGGCTTCAAAACTGGGAATGCTGCTGTTTTTTTTCATGGTGGGCATTTTTTTCGGTACGTTCCGTTCAGTATTGTTCTCCGCCATATCCATGTTTACCGCCTGGTTCTTCCCTGTCTTTATCATCCCCGGTCTCATAAACGCCGCAGTCGAAAAAAAGATCCCGGATATTACCAAAGATTATCAAACAGAGCTTTCAAAATATGCAAAACTGGTTGATTTTGAAAATAAAACGGAAAAGAAGATGGGGAAATTCAACCGGGACAATATCGAAGCTGAACGACAAAACATCGAGGAATTCAAGAAGGTCGATTATAAGGAGATAGAGAACCTGGAAAAGGCTTTACGGGATGAAATCGCAGCGGCCATTCATACCTATTATACGCTTTCTGCCTGGACGCCCGTAACCTT
>WVZO01000482.1:339-563 GCA_011772425.1 Candidatus Aminicenantota bacterium | reverse complement strand
TGCTCATTAACTTTTTGTTCATCATCATTCTCTTTATGATTTCCCTGTTTCGCTGCGAAAACGCCTTGTTCCCCTCACCGGAAAAGGCAAACGCCTATGACGACCTGGACCTCGACCTGGAAACCGGAAATCAATACACCTATAATGTCTATTACCCGGAAGCGGTTCACCAGTTCGTCAATGCTTTTTTCAGCGGTGGGAAGCGCCTCAACTGGAAAATAGCC
>WVZO01000482.1:0-221 GCA_011772425.1 Candidatus Aminicenantota bacterium | reverse complement strand
GCTGCTGCTGACGCTGGCGGAAATGGCAAAAGGCAAGGTCCGGGTGTTTTTATTCAATGATTTTATATTGGGCATCCCCGTGCTGCTGCGGGAAGGTTTATCGAAGCGGGGTGAGCGAATAAAAGCGGATGGTGTATTGGTAATGGATATGATATCCACGGCCAATGCCTGGCTGGATGCGGACATCGTCTCATCCATCGTATTAAAGGACGGCAAGTATA
>WVZO01000142.1 GCA_011772425.1 Candidatus Aminicenantota bacterium | reverse complement strand
GAAGTACAAAACGGCGCCTACGATGTTGTGGGAACATTGACCTTTGACCGGACCAGTGATTCGCCGGTAGGGGTTTTTCCTGAACGCCGGGCATATGAGCGCACTCATGCTCTCAGCGATGTCTGGGACAACTTCGGTTTTGACCCGGCCACAGGCGGAGCCATGATCGCCACTGCCGGTATTGCTGCTCGAAAACATAAAATAGACCGTAAGGAAGTGGACGAGCTGACGTTTTACCGTTATCAGCAATATTTTGAGGCGCAAAATTCAGGATTTTTAGATCGTATTCTTTTCCCTTTTGAAATATTAAATCTACAAGGTCGAGTAATGGGAAAAGTAGACTCTGATGCCGGTATTCGCCAGGTAACGCTGTCGGCGTTACAGGAGATGCGGGAACTGGATACCTGTGTAACCGGTGGAACACAAACCCATGCCTCGGATGGCATGTCCACGTTATTGGTAACCACTGAAGCCAAAGCCCGCGAACTCAGCACGCGACCTGAGATCGATATCCATTTCGTTGCAAAAGTAGAGGTAAGGGTACACCCCAGTCTTATGCCTGAAGCCCCGGCTGCAGCTGTACAAAAAATCTTAAAGCGAACCGGTTTAACAATGGATGATATGGCAGTGGTCAAGAATCACAATCCTTTTGCAGTCAACGATGCTATTTTTGCCAAAGTTTTAAATTATGATTGGCATAAAATGAATACCACCGGCTGTTCATTGGTCTGGGGACATCCTCAGGGTCCGACCCTCACCCGGATAATCATCGAATCGTTAGAAGAGGCTGTGGACCTTGGCGGCGGTTATGTGATGGTTTTCGGCTGCGCAGCAGGGGATGTGGGTATTGCAGCGATACTGAAAGTTACGGAAAGGAGGTAATCACCATGGCAAACGCAATGAGACAACCAACACTTGAAACAATGGGACTGGGAACCGTACTGGATATTTTTCAAAAGGGGCAATTACCTGCCAATACCAATGACCTGGTGGACCAGGTTTTTGGAGAAGTCAATAATCGGGGTTCCCTGGTTATTTCAGGCGCCAACGGCATAGTGGGAGCCGGTAAATCCATGCAGTTAGGTTCCCGGCTTCGGCCTTTTGATGTACCTATAATCGCCCTGGATTTTCCCGGTGTTCCCGACGGCATTGGCAAGCAATATCCGGGCTTAGAGAGAGCTTTTGGCAAAACAGGTGCCAATAAAATCATGGAGAATGTTATTCGTCTGAACTATGATGGCACAGAACTGCCCTCGCAGTTAAAAAAATATCAACCGCGGTTTCTCCTGGAAGCCATCCCGGAAATACTTGAAATCAAGAAATCCCACTATGAAATCTTTCGGGCCGAATTCCCGGAAATAGAAATTCGTTCTGTTACCTCTGGTTTTCCCAGCTTCCAACTGGGAGTGGGAATAGCCCACCCGGCATTTCCCCATGAAATAAATAAAATTTTTGAAATCGTGGAACCGGAGCCTTCCGCTGTAACACGTCTTTTATGGGCTGGGGGGCTGATCCCCATCCCGGTTAGTGACAATTGGTCGTTTGTATTGGATGTGTTATTTTGTGGTTTGACATTGACCGGTATAAGGTATCACCGGAATTGTAATATGCCTTATTGGAAGATTGACAAATATATCCGCAAGCTTTTGGGGCCGAATCCTTTTCGTGCTCATGATGCCATTGGAGCCAAAGGTGCGAACTTTCTTACCTGGTCGTGTTTACATCATCTCAGTCAACATTACGGTGACGTGTTCAAACCCACACCGGAGTTGGAGGAGCATAAGGACAGTGGTCAGAATTGGTATCCGCCTAATCATTTCCGTCCCCTGGTCAATTGGACGTTGGACGATGAGGAAGAGGAAGAGTTCCGGACCTGGATTTTGGGACCGTTCTTCCAGATGGCCAGTCTTATGCTTCATGAGAAGCGGGCACATCTTTCTCATATGAATGCCATCGGTGAGTTGTGTGCGCAATTTCGCCGGGGTGTATTGTCGGTTATCCGCAGTAATGGTGCTGATTCTGCGATCAAAACCGTGGAAGCCTATCACAAGCTCCATCCTGAAGCGGCTAAAAATGCCTGGTATCCAACTGTTTTTGAACAAATCGACGGGGTTGATTGGCAGCAGTTGTATGTGAATGCTGAGCATGACGGGAATGTGGGTGTCATTACGATTGGCCGTGAAAGCTACAACAGTGATGTTAATCTTGAGATGAACCGGGCCATTGATTGGCTTAAGAATGAAGGAATCGAACGGGTCATTGTTACAGGTGATTTTCATCTGTCTACTCAGATGGTAGGGGCTGACACCAGTGATTTTTTTCCAGCTTTAGACAAAGAGGAAATTGGTTATAATATTTCCAGGGGTTGGTCGGAAACGGCTCGACGTCTTCATAATGAATTCAAGGTTTCGGTCGGTTTTATCAATGGCAAGCGTTGTTTAGGAGGAATGCTTGAGTTGATGACGCATTGTCATTACCTGGTTTCCATGGATGGTGTTGATCTGGGAATGCCGGAGGTTACTTTACCGGTGGTTCCGGGTATGGAAGGGTGTCACTGGCCTCTTCGTAAGGCTCGTCCTGGAGATTGGCCGAAGTTGTTGAATCTGCTTCTGGAAGGGAAATCGGTTAAAGCGAAGGATGCGGTTGGTTGGTTGGTGGATTATGCCGGAACGTTGGAGGATGCAATAAAGGTGGCCTGGAAGGTTGTAACTGGTGGTGATCATGGGTTAACCATGCGAAAAGTGGAGGAAGGTGCATTAAAAGATGTGCCCAAAGAGGTCAGTGGTTTAAGTTCTGTTGATGCAGCGACAGAGGAAGCCAGGAAGGCAATTTTGCAGAATGCTTTTAGTTCTTGTGGTTCGACGTTATCTGAGGCGATTGACATTCAGGCCAGGCATTCTGCCGGTTTTATGTCCAGTAAATATTGTCAGAAAGGCAGGATCGGAGCAGAGTTTACAAAGACGATGACAGTATAATCAGTTGGCAGTTGGCAGTTGGCAGTTGACAAGCAAGAAGATAAGAAGGTAAGTTGAAGGCTTCCCTATTCGTTTGGAAACAACGGTCTTTCTGTTAATTTAAATGTGGTCACCTAATTGTTTGGATAAGGGAAAGAAGCCTTCCAGATGGCCCAAAGGGCCTTCTATGGCCGGCGACGCTATGCGCCGCGCCGCGGGCCCCGTGCGGTACGAGAGTTTGATTTTATTTTTCGGACTTCTTTTTCTCTTTTTTTTCGTTTTGAACCATATCAGATGATTTTTTTGATTTAATATGTTCTTCAATAGTAGCAATGAAATCTTTCATATCCTCGAACATTTTTTCCACATCCGCTTTTTCAAATGTAACGAAAGCGCCATAGTCACCATCAGACCGACGCCTGAATGCTTTACGAATGATCTCTCCGTATTTTAAGTTGATTATTTTATCTTTGATAAAATTTTTGTTAAACCAACCGATTAATTCTTTATGCTTAGATGTTTTAAATTTATGCTTCAGTGCCAGAGCGCTCAATATATAAAACATTCCATAATAAATTCGGTTAATCGCCATTTTCAGCTTATTGTGGTTTATCGACAATTCTGCTTCATCAATTGCTTCATGAGCTTGCTCGATCCTGTATTTGATCAGGGTCTCTCGATCCTTGTTAGTAATAGTCATGCGTAAATCCCTTCGTGTATCGCATCAACAAACAACGGATGTTTCCCTTTAATTGTGTTATGCAATTCTTTAGTCGAAATCACTTTTGTGTCGATAAATATGTCATACTCCAATTCCATGTTATACAAAACAGACGTGATATTATCCTGGTATTTCCAGTCATAATCCTTATTTAAAATGATCAGCACGTCATAATCGGAATCTTTATGCGCCTCTCCGGTTGCCTGGGAGCCAAATAGGATGACATCTCTTATGTCTTCTCCGAAATGGGCGACCAATAAAGTTTTAAGCTCCTTTAAAAAAAAATCTTTTTTCATCATTGTTAATTATAATCGTATTCAATCAATTTATCAACAAAATTTTCAAACGTTTTGTTTGACTGGTCCTTTTTCATCGGAGGGCAGTAGTTTTTTCAGATTGCCCGTGCGGTAGGAGAGGTTCTTTCGATTTTGCTTTGCCCAATTTTTCCAGGAGGAGGTGGAATAGTGGAAGTATTTTTTGGTCCCTTTTCTCTTTCCTCCTACCACCCAGTTTTCTCCTGTTTTCTAAGATTTTTCATTTGACTTTTAATATGGCAGCCCTTATAATAGGTTCGAAAGGAGGCCCTGTGTTGCAGGCTAAATTTAGTGTTGAGGAGAAACAAATCGAGTTTTTAGGCAGTTATAAAGCTTATGGGTACAAGGATAAAAGTTCTATGGTGCGGGCGGCCATAGAACATTTTAAGAAGGAAATGGAACTTGAAAGTCTAAGAAAATCTGCTGACTTATATTCTGAAATTTATTCTGAAGATGATGATCTAAAAGAATTAACCGAAACAGCATTAACTGGATGGCCGGAATGACAACGTTGAAAAATGGATTAAGAATCAAATTTTCACTTTACATCTGATTTTCTAAGCTAGATTTAAATTGATCTTCTCCAAATTGTTTACAACATAATTGTATTAATGTTGCTTCAGCAGAGGGCTCGAACGAGTAATTTGTGATTAATCTACTTATTTCTTGTTTTTCAAAAGGTATTGGAAGGACTACTTGTTCATGTTTTGAAACGGATTCTTCCCAGCAAGAAATTACCTCCCTCGCAGTTTGGTGAATTTTGGTATAAAAACTGAATTGAATAAAAAAAGCCACTAGATCTATTCCGACAGCAAATAATTTAATTTCCTCTTCATCAATACTGACGCCTAATTCTTCAAATGTTTCCCTACATATGGTTGTAAAAGGATTTGCTTCTATCAAATAATCAATTTCAGAATTTTCATCAGTTCCGGGATAATACCAGGATATACTTCCGCTGGCAGAATAGCTTAGCACATCAGGATATTCTGCTACTATTCTTCTTTTAGATAATAAAATATAGTTATCTTTTGTGATCAGAAAAATTCCACATCCTCCAATATTTGTGGTTTTTAGATTTTTCAAATTTCCTATTTCATAACATGTCCATTTTGTATATTTCTCTCTGAAATCTAATTCTTCTAGTTGCTTCTTCACAATTAAAAAGTGATAATATCTCACCGGTATCAATTTAAGTTCCAATTTTGAGTGCGCACATTTTACTGGATCAATACTTTTTAAATTGACTTCATCAACCCGTGCTTTTAATTCATTTATTGGGATATAATCGCCTTTGCTGATTATTTCATTTTCAGCTTTTTTGGCTTCAATTTTTTCATCATCTCTTAAGCAATTCGGCAATGAGTAATTTTTTTCAAAATTTCTTTTGATACTAAGTTTATCTAGGCTGAATTCGCACAAATCTTTAATTTTTACCCCCAGTAAATTTTGATAGGCAATTTTAATATTACTAAAATTATAAATAGCATACCAGTCTCTCCACTCTCGATTTATAAATGTCTTCTTTCCCGACTTGTCTTTCTTTAAATAACCTTTACTCCAGTTGTTTAGAAACGTTTTATCTGATTTTCTTTTGAATACAATCAACGTCAATTTATCGCCAAAATAATCGTACGTGAATTGCTCAATTATTTTAAAATCACAAAATTTTTCCACATATGAATTATATGACCAGGTTCTAGTAAAATTTGATACTACTGGTAGCATATCGCTGTCCATGTGCTCACAAATTGCAATAATGTCACTAGAATTCTTAATATTCAGTATAGCTCTTCTAAAATTTTCTTCATTAATTATGTGAGTCAGCGTAAGACACAAAAAAGCAAAATCATAACTGCGATCATCTTCGTAATCTTCTATAAAGGATTCAATTAATGTTACATTGTCTCCTTTGCAAGTATTTTTTGCCTTTGATAGCATTTCCTGGCACATATCAACGCTTGTTACATGCTTGCAAAGCCTTGATAGTTGACTTGTGAAACGGCCAATCCCTGCCCCAAATTCTATTATTTCCTTTCCTTCAATGTAAGAGTTTATTTTATTAAGTACAAAAGTCAAAAATGCATTTGAGCCTTCAATAATTTCATCATCGTCATAATTCCCACTGGATGAATATCTTGAACTCATTATCGGACCTAAATTAGGTCTTTTGGCTCTTACTGACCAGTGCTTACGAATCATCTCTCTACTGAAGAAATTGTTAAAATCTTTTTTATTTCTATTTAGTTTATTTTCATCAATAATAATGTCATTGACATCACCTTTAGATTTGATCAAAAAATTTGTTAATTCTGAATAAGAAAGTGACTCGAGTGATTGAAAGTCGTCATTATCTGCAAAAGCCTTCGCATACTCACTTTCATTTTTGCAAATTTTATATAATAAACCAAATCTAGATATTTCATTTAATCTTTTTTTGAAATTCAGAACCTTTTCATATTCTTTACCTGGGTCTTCCTCCAAAATACTTGGAACAAATTTAAACCATACTTTTATTTCAGGGGATTTGTATTTCTTATAATGATCGAATGCTTCATTAAATTCTTCTTCCGTTAGAGGACCAAGTCTTCTGTATAACAAAAAAATGACGAGATTTGACTTTTTTATCTCTTCAAATATATCTTCTTGCCTGTCTATTCCCGAAGATTCATATACCCAATATTTGGCTTCATAAAAGAATCCAAAACTTTCAGATATATTAGAATTAATTTGTGTGACTATTTCTTCACAAATTTTTTTCATATCATTCTTAACATCACTTACACCGCAAATAAACAATTTTAATATTTCTATTTTGGCTTTCAAAGTTTCCATTCTTAACTCCATATAAACATATGATAATTCATTTTTTTAGATATGTCAAGTGATTTGGAACAAAAAAGGGTTTAGGCAAAAGCGGGATACCTATGGAGTGTGGAAAAAGTGCCAGGCAAAAAATCCATTCTGACTGGGATTTAAGATGGTGGGGAAAAAAGGAGGAAAAAAGGGACAAGCGAAAAAATCCCCCTGATTCCATTGTCTCTATATGCATGGTTTAAACTTTTGACCAGATGGATTAAGCTAAAATCCAGGTGGATTTCTTCCTGATCCGGATGGATGTTGTGGAAATCCAGGTAAATTTTGTTAAAATCCAGGTGGAGATTGTGGAAATCTAGATGGAACTTGTGGAAATCCAATTGAATTTTGTGGAAATCTAGTACCATGTTTCATAAATTCATTACTGCAAAAGATCAACATTAAATAGGCTCAAGTCAGGAGTACAAATCACATAAAATAAAAAAATTCCAAATCACAAATTCCAAATTACAAACAAATTACAATTACAAAACCGAAAAAAAGACAAATTACAAACAATTTGCCCATTGCATATTGCGGGAGCATAAATCAGTTCTTTGTTCATTTGTCGTGATGGCGTGATTGGGAAACCTCAACTACGGTTGGGAGAAGGGGTTGTAATTTTGGTCATTGGAATTTGGAATTTGTTTGTAATTGACGGCCCCTGCCTTTCTTTTAGACAGGGGCTTTGTAATTTAAAAAAAATATGTAAAACGTCATCAGGATTATACAGCATCAAAATTGCTCAAATCAGGCACAAAACTTTTTAAAAAGGATACTAGATGGATTTGGGCCTGGTCCGGGTAGACAGGGCGACGTCAAAGTCGCCCTAAATTCGAAGCACGAAGCACGAAATCGCGCAGAGACCAAACAAATTCAAATGACCAAAAAGAGAAAGAACTTAGTTCGCTGCGCTCACAATTGATTGTCTGCCTGTGCGTGTCGCGTGTCCTAAGGAGCACGCAGACAGGGGGTGATGGGGTATTGGGATAATGCGAGAATGGGAAGGCGTCCTTTGGACAAATAAACGCCTGCGGCGGAGGCCTAAAGGACCATTGGTTTTGTTGCTATTTTCTACATTGACAGAAAACGTCCTCGTGGGCCAACTGTAAGACTTGGGGACTTTAGTGTAATGCCGGGGGACCTTTCTGCAACACCGGAGGACCTTAATGTAACACCGGAGGAGTTTACTGCAACACCGGAGGACCTTAGTGTAACACCGGGGGACCTTACTACAAGACCGGAGGACTTTAATGTAACACCGGGGGACCTCACTGCAAGACCGGGGGACTTTAGTGTAACGCCGGGGGACCTTTCTGCAACACTGGAGGACCTTAATGTTACACCGGAGGAGTTTACTGCAAGACCGGAGGACCTTAGTGCAACACCGGGGGACCTCACTGCAAGAGCGGAGGACTTTAGTGTAACGCCGGGGGACCTTTCTGCAACATCGGTGGGGGAAAAATAAAAAAAAGAGAAAAAGTCACCAGACAAAAAATCCACCTCTTCCACCTCTCGTACCGCACGGGCAATCTGAAAAAACTACTGCCCTCCGTGCGGATCTACTAAACCATATTTTTATCTACAGGATGGACAGATTATAAGAAAGAACTTAGAAAACTTTTGAGTCTGTCCATCCTGAAACTCCTATAAAACTCTATCAGAACTTTTCTGTGCCTCCGGCGGCCAGGGGCTCTTTTTAGTAAAAACCGCCCCTGGACCCCACAAAAACTTTTGGTTAGGGAGATACCAGTAAATATAATTGTTGAAAATAGATGAAATAAATATATAATTCTTAACATGCGAAAAATTGTAAAATATTTGTTTGCTTTTTTTGCTCTACTGATTTTTGTCTCCAACGTAAAGGCCACATCCACCGGAACAGAGATAAAAAATATTATTTTATTCATTGGAGACGGCATGGGACTGGAACATATACGTGCCGCAGGTATGTATTTGAACGGGAAACCCGGTACACTTATATTTGAAAGTTTCCCCTATCAAGGACTGGTCACAACCTACTCGGCAAATAATGGGGTAACTGATTCTGCTGCCGCTGCTTCTGCCATTGCCACAGGAAAAAAAGTAAACAACGGAACCATCAGTATGGCATATCCTGGAGACGGCAACGAACTTACTACCCTTTTAGAGTATTATTCATCCCTGGGAAAAAGCACAGGTCTGGTAACCAGGACTTATATTACTCACGCAACACCTGCTGCCTTTGGCGCCCATGAGCCGCATCGGTCAAATCTAAACGAAATCGCCATTGATTATTTTACCCAAACCCGTCCTACGCTTCTATTTGGTGGGGGTGGATTTGGTGTTTCAAGTGAACTGGCTCAAGAAAATGGCTATACGGTTGTTTTCACAAAAGAAGAGCTGGAAGCCCTGAGTCCAACCGTATATTTAAAAGTTTCCGGGCAATTTGGGTACGGGAATATGCCTTATGAATATAGTTTTCCTGCAAATCTCCCGACTCTCAGGGAGATGACTGAAACTGCCCTGGCTATTTTAGGAAAAAACAGGAAAGGTTTTTTTCTTATGGTTGAGGGCGGCCGCATCGATCATGCCAGCCACGCCAATAATATTGAAAATACTGTCAAAGAAATAATCGGCTTCCATGCGGCTGTATCTTATGGGTATGAATGGGCAATGGTGCGAAATGATACTTTTATCGTTGTGACTGCCGATCATGAAACCGGGGGCTTAGAAGCCCTGGAGAATAACGGGAAAGGGAATTTACCGGATGTTGTTTGGGGAAGCGCCGGCCATACCGGGAAAGATGTGGGAATATATGCGTATGGGGCCAGGGGTGCCGATATCGAGGGCCTGATAGATAATACAGATATCTATTCGGTTCTTTTGATCCCAACCTTTACTTTAGCTGTTCAATCCACACCGGATATCGATATAGACATAATGGTCAGCCCGGATGACAATAACGGCAGCGGAAATGGACGCACCAACTTTACGAGAATCTATAATGAATGGGCAAACGTAATGCTGACAGCTCCCTATTCATATAATGGGAAAGAATTTTTAAAATGGACTATCGACGGTTCTGTCTACTCCAGTCAATCGGTCCGGGTAACAATGAACCGCGAACATACAGTAAACGTTTACTATGCCCCCCTGAGCCCGGCGGAAATGAGTATTAGCAGAACCGTTCTGAATTTTGGCTATGCAATTGGAGGAAGTTTGCCTTCTTCCCAATCGATTAGTATTTCAAGAGAAGGTGGAAATGCATTAAGATGGACGGCGTCAAGCGAATCAAGCTGGATATATGTGGAGCCATATTCAGGATTAGGAAATGATATTATAAATGTTTTTGTTGAACCTACCGGATTGACGCCGGGGAATTATACAGGCTTCATAACCGTTACGGATTTAGATGCCATTAATTCACCTCAAACAGCAGCGGTCAATCTTATTGTCAAAAGATACCACCAGGATCTATTGCCGCTGGGCTCTTTTGACAGTCCGATTAATGGTAGTGTTGTAAGCAGTAGTATTCCTGTTACCGGGTGGGCCCTTGATGATGTTGGCCTGGAAAGCGTGCAGATTTACCGGGAGCCTGCGGATGGGGAAGAAAACAGCCTGGTTTATATCGGAGAGGGCTTTTTTGTAGAAGGAGCAAGACCTGATGTAGAGCAAGCGTATCCCGGTCACCCGAATAATTACAGGGCAGGCTGGGGTTATATGATGTTGACCAATTTTCTTCCCCAGGGAAATGGTACGTTTACCATTCATGCCATTGCCATGGATGTAAATGGAAACTCCGTAACCCTGGGAACGAAAACGATCATCGTGGACAATGTCAATGCGGTCAAACCATTTGGTGCCATTGATACACCCCAAATGGGGCAAACTGTTTCAGGAGAAAACTACCGGAACCAGGGATGGGCATTGACTCCGCTGCCTAATACCATATCCATTGACGGTTCAACAATTAAGGTACTTGTTGATGGCATTGAAATAGGAAATTTGAATTACAATATCTATAGAAAAGATATTGCCGTACTTTTTCCCGGTTATTCCAACAGTAATGGTGCACTTGCTTACTTTGATTTCGATACCGGCTTCTTCAAGAACGGTGTTCATACCATTGCCTGGCAAGTAACGGATAATGCCGGTAATTCAGATGGGATCGGAAGCCGGTATTTTACGATTCATAATACCGATGAAATAAGTTCCCGGGCTTCATACGGTACGGGTAAGTTTTCCCCCCTTAAGATGGAGAACGTAATGGAGATCCCGGTTGCGTTCAATGGACGTGTACCGGTAAGATATTGGTCAGGGGATAAAAAGGGGATTGAAGCCCACAATCTTTTCCCGGATAACCAGGGTATCATACACATCAAAATAAAAGAATTAGAACGGGTGGGGATTCAGCTTTCACCTCCCGGTTCGGATATTTCCGGTTATATGGTTGTTGGTAATCAACTTCGCCCCCTACCGATAGGCTCCACCCTGGATGTAAAAACCGGGGCGTTTTACTGGCAGCCAGGACCCGGGTTTATCGGAGAATATAAACTGGTGTTTACGCTTCCGGGCCCTGATAGTGAAAATGAGGCAAAAGGCACAAATAGGGTAATAAATCGAGCAATAATAATTATTAAAATAGAACCGGGGGTTTCACCTTGAACGGGGCCGCACAGAAGTATTTCTTCCCTTATCCACTAATCTTTCTCTTTTGCTTTCGATTTTAGTTGCTGAATAATCGCTTTAAATTGAGGGGTTTGTCGAATGGCATCCAGGTCTTTATCTTTTTCGATATGGTCAGGATAAATAAACCCGTTATCTACTGCTTGTTGAAGATATTTTAGTGCTTTTTTGGTTTTATTTTGCCGTGCATAGACGCACGACAGGTTATACAGTATATTGGGGTAAAACCAGGTAAATTTTCCCGCAGCTTCGCCAATTTCCAGGAAAATTGCCGCCCGCGTATAATCTTTGTTTCTAAGATACTCATCCCCCTGACTGAGGGACTGGTTTGCCAGGTTGTAGAGCAGCCGTTCAGCCAGGCCGGCATCGTATATATTTTTCTTTTTTTTGACAACTCGTTCCAGGTTCCTGATTCCCAAATCCATTATGACTCTATTCAGGGGGATTTCCCCGGGATGGGAATGTTTCAAGAAAGCAAAAATTTCCACAAATTTCTTCATAACATTTCTTTCCTTTTGGAGTCGATCTAATTCTTCTTTCTGAAATTTTTTATAAGGTTTTGTGTTTTTGAGGCGTGCGCTTTCCTGTCGGATTTGTTTGATTTCCGCTGCTGGAAGCAATCCTTCAAAATCCGCGGCAGTGGATTCATAATCTGCTGCGGCAAAGTAAATGTCAGCGGATGCCTCACGCTCCTGCGCCAGTTGGCGTTCTGTTTCAAAAATGGTTTTAATTAATGCATCATCTCGGGGCGCCAACCGGTTTTTTATTGCCTGAAGTTCCATCCAGGCGACAGCCCGTTCGCAGGTGGACTCCGGCGGCCAGCGATGTTTCCCATTGAAATAGATAAACCGGTGTCTGATGCCATGTTGATCCAGGGTTTTATCCAGCTCTAACATTTCGATGTAATTGAAATCGGCAAATCCCACGATGCCGTAATAGGTGGTAGGTTTGATTTGTTTCGGTTTTATGAGGGGGGAGAGTCCGGCACCGCAGCCAATGATACCCTGGACCGGGTTGTTGATGACAAAACTGAAAAAACTCGACATCCTGGAACCGCCGGAAAATCCCGCAGCATAAATGCGCTGTTTATCCACGGGGAAACGGACACAAACATCTTTCCATACGGCTTTCATGGCCTCCATGGTGGGCTTCCTGGGGCCGTTTTTACAATTGGCAGGACAGACAACCATGATGTTGTATTTTTCGGCAGCGGTTTTAAATAGCTTCGGCGGCAGGGCGGCCCGGCCACCGGGATCAAAGGCAAACAATACCGGCCATTTTCGTTGACTAACAGGCGAATAAGATGTGGGAAGGTAAAGCCCATAGGACTGATTGGCATCATGCCGGCAAACCACTTTTTCAATAACCTTTCCCGTCTCCATGTCCCCGGGCTGCGCATTCGCCTTGGCATTGCCACCTGTAAGAAAAACCAGGAAAACCATACAAAAAAGAATAAAGATAAACAGAACCATATATATATTTTGTTTCTTCATCGTCAAGATTATAATACCCTGAGGCAACGATGTCAAATCACGCCCTGCGCCCTGCCCCCTTCACCTGTGGTATTTAATTCTCTTAATGATGGTGAAGGCGCGATATAATTGTTCCAGGAAAAGAATCCGAAAAATGTCATGGGCAAAGGTCATCTGGGAAAATGATAATTTAAAATCGATGCGAAGGTCCAATAAATCTGAAAGACCCGCATGCCCACCCACCAGGAAAACGATTCGATGCGGATGACAGGAGATTTTGTTGGATAAAAAACGAGCAAACTGAAGGGAATCCATTTTTTTGCCATGCTCATCCAGGGCAATCACAAAATCTCGTTCGTCCAGCAGCTCCAACATCATCTGACCTTCTTTTTTCTTTTTCACTGCCTCGTCCCGGGATTTTACATCTTTTAAACTGCGGATGGCAAATTTTGCAAACGCATTTATTTTTCCAACGTATTTTTGTTCCACTTCTTTTAGACCTTTAAATTTCAAATCACCCACACAGATCAGTTCGATTTTGTTCATTTGTTCATTCTCACTTTAAAAACAACGTTTTCCGCCATGGTTCTCCTTAATCCCGGGGAGCAACAGCTATTTGTGTGCAAGTGCCGCCCGCTTTTAACTATTATATCATGAAAGTGGAAGATTTAAAACCCTCTTATAAGCTTACTTTGCTCACCTGAGCGTATTTTTTATTTGACAATTACTCAACTATCTTTTAAACTTATATACAGACCTAAAGTGTTAGCAAATGTCGATAAGTGGTAAACGGTATGTTCATATGAGTAACCATCGCCGTAACAGATTTTGGCCAGTCGTGCTGTGTACGTGTGCATTGATATGTTTTTCTTTTTATATTTATGGGTATACGGAACCTGATGCACAGCAAGCGAGCGATTTGAAATTCAAGCGCCTTACTCAGAAGCAAGGACTTTCTCATAACCTCGTATCTTGTATCTTACAGGACAGGGAAGGATATATGTGGTTTGGTACAATGGAGGGTTTAAACCGGTATGATGCATATAATTTTAAAACGTACACATATGACATGTTAGATTCAACCAGTTTAAGCAACTCAACGATCCAGTTTTTGTTTGAAGATAGCAGTGGGGTGCTCTGGGTTGGCACCGGAGGAGGCCTGAATAAATACGAACGAGGGTGGGACCGATTTATCCGTTACCAAAAAACTAAAAATCCCAAAAGCCTGAGCAGCAATAATGTTAAAGTTATTTATGAAGACAAATCCGGTGTATTGTGGATAGGAACAGCAGGTGGTGGATTAAACAAATTTAACCGCCAAACAGGACAATTTATCCATTACAACCATCGTCCCGGTGATTCCACCAGCTTAAGCAATAATAAGATCACGGCAATCTTTGAAGACAGCAGCGGGGAGCTGTGGATCGGTACAGAAGATGGGTTGAACCGTTTTGATCGACAACAGGAGCAATTTTCCCATTACTTTCATACTCCTGATGATACCTTCAGCTTGAGCGACAACTATATCACGGCAATCTGTGAAGACAGCAGTGGAGAATTCTGGATCGGGACACGCAGAGGATTAAATCGCTTTGATCGTGAAAATAAACGCTTTATCCGTTACTCTCCCAACCCCGATGATCCCAAAAGTCTTGGTAGTGCATTTGTCATCTCAATGTACAACGACCAATCCGGCATCCTCTGGGTTGGGACCTTTAAAGGATTAAACCGGTGGGATCGGAAAGAGGAAACATTTACTGTTTACCATCATAATCCGACTGTCCCAGATACGCTGAGCTGCGATACGATCCGGGCCATTTACCAGGACAGGCAAGGTATACTATGGTTTGGAACATGGGGTGGCGGTGTAAATATCCTGGATGAGACGCAAAAGAAATTTAAATATTACTGGGCTAATCCCAACCCCTCAAACAGTCTCAGCGACAATCAAATCTTTTCAATCTACGAAGATCAATCCGGCATCCTCTGGGTTGGAACCTGGGGAGGCGGCCTCAACAAAATTGATCGAAAAAAAAATAAATTCACCCACTACAAAAACCTCCCTGAAAATCCCAACAGTCTCAGCATCGATCATGTAATGGTAATTAAAAAAGGTAGAGAAGGGTTTCTGTGGCTTGGGACCTATTTAGGTCTCGATAAATTTGAACCGTCTACCGAAACCTTTACCCACTATAAACACAATCCCGATGACCCATCCAGCTTGAGCAGCAATATCGTTTATAGTATTTTGGCAGACTATTCCGGTATTCTCTGGTTCGGAACCGCTAAGGGGCTGGACCGTTTTGACCCGGCGACAGAAACCTTTACCCATTACCTTATCAATCCAGACAAATCCAACAACCTGAGCCACAAGGGTATCCGTGTTATCTATGAAGACCGCTCCCGTTTCCATTTCCTTTGGATTGGGACCATGAATGGTGGTCTCTATCGATTTGACCCGAAAACCGTTACATCTACGCACTATACTCATGATCCCAACAATCCCAACAGTTTAAGTAACAATTACATTAATTCGATATATGAGGACCAGGATGGCGTGCTCTGGATAGGTACCAGGGGTGGGTTGAATAAATTTGAAAAAGAATACCAGCGATGGACGATTTATACCAAAAGAGATGGACTCCCGGATGATTTTGTTTATGGGATAATGGAAGACCGCCGCCGCAACTTATGGATAAGCACGAAAAAGGGACTTTCGCGGTTTAATCCGGGAAAGGAAACATTTAAAAATTACGATAAACATGATGGACTGCAAGGGGATGAGTTTCATGTGGGTGCTCATTATAAAAACCCGGTTAGCGGTGAGATGTTTTTCGGAGGTACCAATGGTCTCAACAGTTTTTTCCCGGACCGGATAGAGGACAACCGTTATATTCCCCCTGTTGTGATTACAGCCTTTAAAAAATTCAATCAGCCGGTAAAGTTTGAAAAAGCTATCAATGAAATGAAAGAGATAAGAATATCCCAGGGAGATAGCTTTTTCTCTATTGAATTCGCTGCGTTGAATTACCAGAACCCGGAAAAGAATCAATACGCATATATGCTGGAAGGATTCAATAAAGACTGGGTGGACTGTGGTACCCAGCGTACGGCATCTTATACCAATCTCAGCGGTAAAACTTATGAGTTTCGGGTCAAAGGGTCAAATAACGATGGGCTCTGGAATGAAAAATATACCTCAATCAGGATTGTTATCTTACCCCATTTCTGGATGACCCATTGGTTCCGCGTCCTGGTTATAGCCATTATCCTGGTTACCATATATCTTATTCACCGCTTGAGAATAAGAAGCATTGAAACACGGAAGGTCATGTTGGAAAAGCTTGTCAAGGAACGGACAAAGGAATTGGAATGGCAGCGGGGTGCTGCAGAAGAGGCCAATCGCTTCAAAAGCGATTTCCTGGCCCGCGTGAGCCACGAAATCCGCACCCCGTTGAATGCCATTATCGGTTTCAATGATATGCTGCTGCATACCGATTTAAACGACGAACAGCGGGACTATATTCAGACAGTCAGACGGAGTGGTGAAGCTTTGCTGAACTTAATTAATGATATTCTTGACTACTCCAAAGTGGAATCCGGTCAATTAACTCTTGAATCGATTGATTTTGACCCTGAAGTGATGGCTTTTGATGTGTGTGAGTTGATGCGGCCCCGAATTGAAGGGAAGCCAATAGAAATTATCTGTCGAATTGATGATAGATTGCCCTCCAATGTCAAAGGTGACCCGGGCAGATACCGGCAGGTGCTGGTCAACCTGATGGGAAATGCAGTTAAATTTACAGAGCGTGGTGAGATTCATCTTGCCATTGACGTTGAAGATGAAGATCAAATCTCCATCACCCTCCATGCCACAGTAAGAGATACCGGCATCGGTATCTCCAAAGAAAAGCAGGAGAACATATTTAAGACCTTTCAACAAGCCGACGGTTCCACTACCCGGGAATACGGCGGCTCCGGCCTGGGGCTTTGCATATGCAAGGAAATATCAAAACTCATGGGGGGTGATGTCTGGGTAGAAAGTGAACCGGGCAAAGGCAGCACATTTCATTTCCTGGCTGTCCTGGAGAAGTCCGGGAAGAGACCGCTGACACGGGTGCCCCTGGAATCCCTGGTGGGAAAGAAGGTCCTTCTGGTGGATGATAACCAACATAACCTGGAAATATTAATCCCCTTACTCTACTCTGCCGGGATGGAAGTGGTGACATTGAACAATGGTGCAGATGTTTTACCTACGCTTTTAGCGGCTCGCAAAAAACAGGTTCCTTTTGATCTCTGTATCCTGGACATCCAGCTGCCTGACATTAACGGTGATGAAGTGGCACGACAGATTCGGAGTTCAGACTCGTTTGATTCCGAGTTGCCGCTGGTGGCGTTTACTTATCCTTATTCAAAGCAGGCCAGTACCTTCCTTGATTCCGGATTTGACGGATTTTTACCAAAACCTGTTCAACGAACAAAGCTGATCGAAATGTTGGAACAACTGCTGGGGGAACACGAATATCGTGGTAAAGCAGAGGCAGCAAAGCGAGAAGACATTGTAACCCGGCACTCGATTATAGATGCGGCCAAACAGTCCACGCGTATTTTACTGGTGGAAGACAACTTAGTCAACCAAAAATTGGCAAATCATCTATTAACCAAGGCCGGTTACCAGGTGGATGTCGCCAATAATNNGCCAATAATGGCAAAGAAGCTGTAGATATGTTTACAAATAATCCGGATGACTTCGATATAATTTTCATGGATATACAAATGCCGGAGATGGATGGTATTGAAGCCACCCGGATGCTGCGCCGGCAAGGGTTTCATCATATCCCCATTATTGCTATGACTGCCCAGGCCATGAAAGGCGACCGCGAAAAATGCCTGGAGGCAGGCATGGATGATTACATTTCAAAACCTATCAAACGAGAAATCGTATTTGAAATGGTAAAAAAATGGGCCATTAATAGAAGACTATTGTGAATAATGACTAATCCAGGTGTTTGAAGGAGAGCGCTTCTTTTAATTCAAAGAAATCACTGCCCCTGGGTACATCTCTCAACCGGGTTAAAAGCGTTTTCGGGTCGATCAATTTTTCAAAAGGAACAGCAACAACTTGAAAATTATCTGAAACCGACACCATGCAGTTGAATTCGTTTTGGCTGTACAGTTTATAAGCACCGAACCCCAGCATACTGCCCAACACCACATCAAAGCTAATAGGAGGTACAGTACGGGTTTCATAACCGATTTGTTTGTACACGATTTTCTTTTTTCTACCGGTTCGTTCAAGATATTTTTTTTTTGCTTCATCTCTCAGGATGCGGCCCACTTCTGCAGCTCCCATAATCACGTTACCATGTTTATCTTTTTCTTTTGGTTTTAATTTTTCCGGCAGTTTATCGGCAAGACTTTCAGCCACACAAATAATGCCGTAATATTTATCCCGCTTTTCCCGGCTAATAATGGTATCCACTATACGGTCCGCTATTTTGTCAATGTCCATCTCTTTTCCTTCGATATCCTCCGCCGAAAGCATGATGGCAGCTTCACCGGCAATCCCTGAAGCATAGGTAATCCATCCGGCTTTACGTCCCATCAATTCTACCAGGAAATAGGCATTGGTGCTTTCCGAATCTGCCTTCAAACTCAGTATGGCCTCTTTACAGGTTTGAACCGCACTCCAATAACCAAAGGTCCAGGAAATGCCGTAATAATCATTGTCAATAGTTTTGGGTATGTGAATGACCGGCAGACCCATCAGGCTTAAATAATTCGCGGTTTTTAAGGTATCATCACCGCCAATGGTGATTAAAAAGCCGATGCCAAGGCTGTCCAGGCCTTGTAATATTTTCATCAGTTTTTGATTTTTTCCCGGGTCTTCTAAATCGTTTTTGTTTTTTATTTGCTTACCGGGATTGGCGCGGGAGGTTTTGAGGTATACGCCCCGCCGGTTTCGTATTCCGGCAATACTAGCATCCAGGATTTCGTAGTGGACATTTTCCACCAGGGAATACCGATCATGGGAATCGAATTTCTCAAGAAATTCAAACCCGTAAAAAAAACCGATTATGGGTATCTTTTTGTCAATAAAGCTCAAGCATACCGATGATATCACCGCATTGGCCGACGGTGCCGGGCCACCGGAAAACACGAGACCGATCTTTTTATTTCCTTTATATCCATTCATGATTTCTACCTTTCTGGGCTAAATCATATGTCAAAAAAACCCTTTTGTCAACCCCACTGCGTGGGGTGGCGAAGCAGGCCCTTCGGGCCATCTGGAAGGCTTCCCTACCTGATTCCAATGGGGTAGGATGACTGAAGCTTCTTAACACAGGCTGACCATGTACTAAAAGTTTTACGGGGGTCCAGGGGGCGGTTTTTCAAAAGAGCCCCCTGGTCGCCGAAGGCATAAAACATTTGGAAAATTGGGAATAATTTGGTACAATCGTGGGATGGAAGAACAAAAGCAAACAACTGTATCGTTTGTCAGCCTGGGATGTTTTAAGAACATCGTAGACACCGAAGTCCTGGGTGGAATCCTGGAGAAAAAAAATATCCGCATTGTTTCCCCTTATGAACAGGCTGATTGGGTGGTTATCAATACCTGTGGGTTTATCCGGGACGCCAAAGATGAAAGCCTCGATGAAATCTTTTTGGCACTTGATAAAAAAGATAAAGGCGAAATCAAACACGTGGCTGTATTCGGATGCCTGATGCAGCGATATTATGATGACCTGAAAACAACCTTTAAAAACGCGGATGTGATTTGGGGAGTTAACGACCTGGAAGAATTGGCCGATGTCATGGCCAATTACGATAAAACCGGGGACCAAAAAAAAGAATACACCGATAAAAAACTTTTTCTTTACAACCATACATACAAACGTATTATTACCACCACACCCAATGTTACGTTTATCAAAATATCAGAAGGCTGCAATATGAAATGCAGTTTCTGTGCTATTCCCCTGATCCGGGGGCCGTACCGGTCCCGGAAGATCGATTCCATTGTACAAGAAGCAGCCAAATATAAATCCCTGGGTATCCAGGAGCTTAATTTAGTTTCCCAGAATTCCACGTATTTCGGTAAAGACAGGGGCGAAAAATCAGAATTACCTCAGCTTTTGAAAGAACTCTCAAAACTTGGTTTTAATGGGATTCGAGTGTTGTACCTGATGCCGGAAGAAGTGACGGATGAGATCATCGATGCTTTTTTTTACCGCTCTATTATTCCTTATTTTGATCTTCCCTTTCAGCATGTATCGTCGAACTTGTTGAAGTGGATGAACCGGGGCGGCGGATTCCGGGAAAATGCGGAACTGATTCAAAAGATCAGGAAAAAATTCAAAGATGCGGTCATTCGCACCACGTTTATTGTGGGTTTTCCCGGAGAGACAGATGAGGATTTTAGACAACTGCTGGAATTTGCCAGAGGAACGGGAATCGAACGAATCGGGGTGTTCGGTTATTCGGAAGAAGAGAACACTGAGGCGTTCTCTTTAGAGGATAAGGTAGCGCCGGAGATCATCGAAGAACGAAAAGGTCGTTTAATGGATGTGTCCGATGTGAATATTGAAAAATACAATCAAAAGTTGATAGGAAGTTTGCAGGACTTTCTTCCCCTGGGGGCCTGGGACAACAATTCTACTATCGGCAGGATCAAGTCCCAGGCACCGGACACTGACGGGTTAACGCGGGTGAATGTTCCCTTTGCTGATGATTACACGATGTACCGGGTAACCATTACCGGGTTCGATTACGAATTGCTTTTTGGATTGAAGGCATGAGCATGAATATGAGTAAGAATATGAAACAGGTTTGGCTGTTAATGGCAACGTTTTTTTATGTGGGTTATCTTCCCATTGCGCCGGGCACGTGGGCGTCGATGGTTACTGCTGTACTGGTATATTTTATTCGTCCTTATTGGCAGGCGCCGTTTTATATCCAGGTGATTGTGATCTTTGCCATCTTTTTATTGGGTATTCCTGCTGCCAGCCACGCAGAAAAGCATTATGATAAAAAAGACCCTCGTCCCTGTGTTATCGATGAAGTCGCCGGGCAAATGGTGAGTCTTTTATTGGTTCCCCACAAGATCGCTTTTTATGCTGCCGCTTTCTTTCTTTTCCGGATTTTTGATATTATCAAACCGCCTCCTATCAAACAACTGGAAAAGGCGCCTCACGGTGTAGGAATTATGATCGACGACATTGTCGCCAGTCTGTATGCACTGGGTGTGCTGCATCTAGGGATTTATGTCTTTGAAAGATTTTTTTAGCCACAGAGGACACAGAGGGCACGGAGGAAAACGAAGAAAAATAGCCAATTATTTATGATAATAATTGTTGAGTATTTTCTCCATTATGTAGGTAGTACGAGAGGCTGTTACACCAGTACTGGGGCATTGGCCGTGACCCAGTAATTCATCCACGACAGTTTGAATGAATGCTTGCTGGATATGTTTGGGTTTGGGGTAATCAAAGGTTTCAACGCCTGACGCAGTTTCCAATCGTACCGGCGTAAAGGCAAAGGTAGAAAAAACGATTCTGCCTTTGCTCCCTATGATTTCAACTTCATCGGTGCTGCTTTCCCTGGAACCGGAAAAGCACCATGTACCGTTTCCCACTACCCCGGCTTCGAATGTAAAGCAGGCGCTAACCATATCTTCAACCGGGTACAGTCCCGCCTGGTTGCAGGCAAATCCTTTTGTTGAAACGATGGGGCCGAACAGGTAGTCCAGGTAATCCAGTTGGTGGGAACCCAGGTCTACAAACAAACCACCGCCGGATATTTCCGGCCTGAACCGCCAGGGTAATTCAGCATCGGCTGATTGTTTTTCAAACGCAGGCCGGATGAGCCGGATGAGGACGAGCCGGGGAGTACCAATGGCACCGGAATCCACCCATTCTTTGATTTTCACAAAGGAGGGCAAGGATCTCCGATAATAAGCCACAAACAACTTTACATCTGCTTTTTGTGCTGCTTTGATCATTTGTTCACATTCTGAAGAATTCAGGGCCATGGGTTTTTCCACGTAGACATATTTGCCAGCTTCCGCGGCCATAATGGCGTAGCGGGCATGGGAATCAGGAGGCGTGGCGATGTAGACGGCATTTATATCCGGGTCGTGGATTAATTTTTTAGCGTCATCATACCATTTGGGCACACCGTGGCGTTTGGCATAGTCTTTGGCTTTGTCGGGGGTTCTCCGCATGACTGCCACCAGGTTCGAGTCTTTAATTATTTGAAATGCAGGTCCGCTTTTGACCTCTGTGACGGCCCCGCATCCGATCATTCCCCAGTTGATTTGGTTCATCATTTCCTCACTTTTTATTTTTTAGCCACGAAGGACACGAAGATTTTTTTAAAAAAAAGGTATAGCACAAATCCCCAAAAATTTCAAATCATGAAATTTCTCATGTGGCTTTTTCTCCCTAATAAAAAGTTTTTCAGGGGGTCCAGGGGGGCGGCTTTACAAAAAAGCCCCCCTGGTCGCCGAAGGCAACGGTATTACCTTGCGCCGGGGGGGTTGACAAATTGGACATCTTCCCATAATATAAAAGCATGCAAAAAAGAGCAGGAAGTACAAACAAAATGATTTATCGAAAACCCAAACGCACCTTTGAGAAATCAGGGCCGGTAAATCCTGAACAATCTTATTATGTGACTTTAGAAAATGTCGTTAACACCGACAACCAGGATATTAAAACCATGGTGGACCTGGGCCGTTACTTTTCCATATTTGCCCCCCGGCAGAGCGGTAAAACAACCTTCTTTGAAGAATTTTGCAGCGAATTGCACAATGATCCCACTTATGTCGCCATAATACTGTGCTTCCAGGATTACAAAAATTTAGATATTACACGGTTTTATTCATTGATAGAAATGGAGTTCTATGAGCAGTTAATAAACCGCTTAAAAGAGATTCGCTGTGAAAAGACCGAAGCCGTCGAGCAGTTTTTAAAAAACCACCATCTTACCGACCATATTTCTTTCAGGCTGTTGTTCGAGCAATTGAACCGGATCATCGAATTCAAGAAAATTGTTATTTTTATCGATGAGTTCGACGGCATTCCCATAAAGGAATTAGAGAATTTTCTTACTTCATTAAGGCAGTTATACCTGAAATACAAGAAAGTAAAGCAGAAAGCTCTTTATTCCATCGGGCTGGTAGGAATACGAAATATAACCAAACTCATCGTTGGGGGAGTATCTCCGTTTAATATTGCCGACCAGGTGGATTTGCCCTCTTTTTCTTTGAAGAATGTCCGCGATCTTTATGCCCAGTATACGGTGGAAACCAATCAACCTTTTACAGAAGAGGCAACCAGGAAGGTTTATGAAGAAACCGCGGGTCAGACCTGGTTGGTCAACCGGCTGGGAACCATCCTCACCGTGAATATTAAGCCGGGAACCGTTGAACCCATCGATGAGCAGGATGTGGAACAAGCGATTCAAATCCTGCTAAAAGAGAGAAATGATCACTTCAACAACCTATATGAGAAAGCCAAACTCTACAAAGAAACCTTTGTGGAGATCGTGTTCGATAATGTCGAGTACGATCCTGACAATGAAGACCAGACCTGGCTGGAACAATATGGCCTGATAGAAAATAAAGGCGGCCGTGCCGTGGTGGCCAATAACATATATAAAGCCAGGTACATTAAGACTTTTTTTAAAGAAGCGAAAGCCTATGAGGATATATCACCGCAAGAATACGAATTACCTGGAGACAGGCTGGATATGAAGCGAATTCTCCTCAATTTTGAGCAATATATTACACAGATAGGGGTAAGGGCGTTTTATAAAGAGGATAAACCCTATGAGAAGACGGGTCAATTTCTTTTAACGGCCTGGCTTTATCAATTCGTGAGGGGCGGCGAAGGGGACTTGCGTTATGAGGTGCTGAGCGGGTTGGGAAGAATGGATGTTCTTCTATCTTATAAGGGGAAAAAATATATTATCGAGACCAAAGTGAATCACCAGGATGATATCACCCGGATACTGGAAGAGGGGATCAAACAGGTGGCGACAAAATACCTGGCAGCCGAAGCCATGGCTGAGGGTTACCTGGTGATTTTCGATACTAAAACACATGTAGGGGCGGTATGCGAACCGCGTGAGCACCGGGAAAGCGGTAAAACAGTCATCAGCTTCATTATCGGTATCGGGAAAGACTCAAGGTGAGAATGTCCACTATTGGCTTGAAAAGCATTCTTGACAACATTATTGACTGTGTCCAGGGTTCCAGAGTTCCCAAAGTAGTCAGGAGGGATTATTCCCAATTATCGAGTAATATCGGTCATTTTACTACGACACCAAATCGTAAGAAATGGGAAATAATGACGGATTATTAAGCAATATAGGGCTTTTTACTCCGACACTAAACCTGCCAATCATGAGGAGTTATACTCAATTATTCAGTAATATTGGGCGTTTTACTGCGACATTTCAAGGCAGAACGTTTTCGATGATTTCAAATTGAATGCCATTTTTCACCACAGAGGATACACAGAGGAACTGGCCTCTGTGCTCTCTGTGGTTTTAAAATATTATCAGGATTTTGCCACGATACCCAGTTTTTCCAACTGTTGGCGGTCGTCTGCAAAAGCCAGCTTCGCGATCCGGTAAAACTCGCTCATACACTCTCTCAATTCCTTAAAAGCCGCGTCACGGACTTCAGTGGCTTTTTGGGCGTCGCCTTTGGCTCTTTCCTGTCGGGTATCGGCGGTCTCAACTTCCAATATCATTTGCAGTCCATTTTGAAGGTCTTCCGGGGTGACATTGTACCTGGCAAACGCTTCCAGGATGGTAGGGGAAGCCAGGGCATTATTGTAAAAATGTTTGGCTTGCTGGATCCATTTACCCAGGCCTTTGCTGCGCTTGCCCTTAAGACCCAATGCCTGCAAAGCATCGACATTACCTTTAAGGGCAATACGAGCCACTTCCGATAGGCGAGTGAGTTCATCACCGGCTCTCCTGCGGATATCTGCCAGGAAACGGGTGGCCTCGAATTGACGTTCATAAGCACTTAATTGCTTATGAAACGTACTTTCAGCATTGGTCCACACCACGCGGAACCCCTGGATCCGCTCAAGTTGCAGCCCATAACTGGCAAAAGGTCCTTGAAGACTCGGGTCCTCCAGTGTGTTGTCCAGGGCAACCCGGTCCCTCCTTAACTCTTCCTCTAAGGGTTCGTAATAATTTTTCTTTTTTTCATCCGTCTCCTCAGAGGTTTCATTGCTTACTTCATTGAAACTCAAATTTTCATCCATGATAGATCTCCTTATTTATATTTTTTTACATTTTAATTGTTCAATTTGACATGGGACTGCCTGGGAATTGGTTGTTTGCTCTCCAATGGGATATTTACCCATCTAGAAATGATTGGGGACCGGTCCCCAATGATTTCTAGGCGGTCCCCAATCATTTCTAGGTGGTCCCCAATGATTTCTAGACGGTCCCCAACCATTTCTAGGTGGTTCCCAATGATTTCTAGACGGTTCCCAACGATTTCTAGGTGGTCCTCAATGATTTCTAGACGGTCCCCAATCATTTCCAGGTGGTCCCGGACCATTTCCAGACGGTTCCCGGTCATTTTCGAGCGGTTTCTCATGTTTCCCGGGCGGAGCCCCACTATTTTGGCCTCTATCTCCGAGGTAACGCAAACGCAGCAGGTAATCCGACATATGTTCTTCATGGTTCTAAGATATGTTATACGGATTTTCGAGAGAAAAAGTTTTAAATTTTTTATTTTTTTTTTATTTTTTTTGTGGTAATTTCTTGGAAAGTAAGAATTTTTGTGATATTCCAGGAAAAAAAACCAAAAAAATTACCTGTTCTCCTGGTTTTGGTAAAGATCGGAAGGGCATAAAAGTGTTGACTGGAAAGAAAAAGAGCGCAGCGCACTTAGAGATGGGGTGATTTGAACATGAGTTGATAGATTTTTTCACCTGGATTTTTCACTTGTCACTTTTTTTTATGAGGTGTGATTTTTTCATGAATTATGCTTGACATTTCATGAATCTCTGACTTACAGATAGAAAATTGGTCAGTTAAATAAATCTCTCATTAGCCCCAAAAATACGGCTGAGGGTTTAAGGTTAAGGAGGTTTCTTTCCCTCCTTAACCTTAACCTTAACCTCAACCTTTCTTTTTTACTTACTTGGGAAAAAAGGGATGGGTCATCAACGGCGGTTTCTTGCCCTTCTCTTCCTTCTTCTTGAACTCTAGCTCTTCAAAAAGCACGGAAGGCGCGACAATGGAAGCCGGGACCCCAATACCGCCTCCTCCTCTACTGGAAAGAAACATAAACACGCTGCTCATCATACCGCCGCCGGAAGACAACAACCGCTGAAGCACATACGAATCATTCCCCACGGCAGCGATATCCTTTAAATCGCCTACCTTAAAATCACCGATGGATATTCCCCGCACCAATTCTTCCCGGCCGTCCTCTACATACACCCGGACCATCATCACCGGTGACGTGACCGCTGGTGTACCGGAACGGCCGCTGCGCAGGAAAATCGAAAAAACATCTCTCTCCATACCGGTAATCCCGGGATTATCAAGAGTTTTGATGATTAAACCAAAGGGCAATTGTTGATCCTGACACAATTGCAAGAGTTCTTTTTTCAATTCCTGGTAGGTTTTTCCTTGATCCGCTGTAATCACCAGGTTGCCGATTTGTACACCGGCATTTCCCCTGAGGCCGGCCCGGGCATGACCGTTTGAATTGGAAATTTCCTTCCTGGGGCGGCGGGACATCAGCAGCGTCTTTAACACGCCCTTTTCCACCAGTGTCACCGGCCGGGCTGCCACACCTTCATCATCAATTTCATAAGAACCGATAAGCGGTTGTTTTTCAAAGGTGGTAAGGGTAGGATCATCGATAATAGAAAGTTCCCGCGGTAAGACTTTGCGGTTTAACCGGTTTGCCAGTTTGCTGGAACTCCCGGTTTGACCCGGCATATCGCTTAATGGCGGGCGCTCCCCGGAAAGATGAGGCACCATCGCCTGGGCAAATAATTCAGCGGATGCCTGCCCAGTAAAAAGTACGGGCCCGATATAGTTCTCCAACACCGGCGCCGATGCCAATGCCGTCAATTCTTCTGCCATCTTTTTTATCCCGGCGGTCAATTGGGTTTCACCGGGTAATCCTTCAATGCTAGGGGCATAAAATGGGATGTAATGTTTCAATTTCATGCCGTCAGAAGCCTGTGTCGCGGCATGTGCCGCCAGGGAAACCAGGGTTTCCGGCTGGCGCACCACCGTGCCTTCACTGTTGACAAAATATCTGTGGTTGAGAATGATCCGCATTTCCACATGAGATTCGTGCAGGGCCGGGAATTGACGGAAAATAGTCGAGAGTTTTTTAATGGTTTTTTCCCATTTTTCCCGGTCAATTTTCAAGGTTTTACGGGGCAGTATCTTCTGCACACTCTCCTCTTTGGAAAAATCAGGGATCTCTTCTGTCTGGGCCTGGTTTTTAAGATAGGCCTTTTTGCCGGCTAACTGCTGCAGGGCCTCTTTGTAAGTGCTGTCAGTGGTCAACCATAAATCATGACGGAGGGCATTGTAATCATCATCGATTACCGCGGAGCCGCTGCCGCCCATTATTGAACGAAATATACTTCTTCTCTCGACAAAACCGGTGTTGTCCAGTTGAGGACTGCCGACCCGGATACCCACTTTCAACATGCGCCGACGCGTCTCATCGGATGTAGTGAGAGAGCCGAAACTGCCCTTGATTTCCAACTGCCAATGGTCTATCAACGAATACTCCATATAGTAAGGTTTTTCCATGTTCTCAATTTTGAGAGACGTCATGGACCGGGCCATTTCATCTTTCATGGCATCGATGATCACGTCGGTGTCTCCGCTGTCACCTATCATTATCCGCGGAGAAGCAATAAACATCATACCCATTACCAGGAGCATCATTATCCAGCGAAGGATATGGGTATTTAATTTTAAATGATGTTGTTTCCTTTTCATTTTTCCCTCCTTTGCGGCGGCGGCAGCACCGGTGGTTTATCCGCTGATTTTTCCTTCTTTTGAACCTCAATTTGAGCCGTTAAAATGGGAGGAGAAACACCGGATACGGGTACCCTGCCGGACCTGGAACCGCAATAACCGTTGAAAATCCCGGGTTCCTCACCGCAAGCGGTAATCTTGCTAAACGAGGTTAAGGGCGTACCGATCAAATCCACACCCCTTACCAGTTCATCGGGTCTGCCGTCCACATAAACCCGGAAAACCGTAATCGGTCTGACATTAAATGATTGAGGGATAACTCTCCCGGTTAAGGTCAAACCGCCGGCGATATCGTCAAAAAGAAGGCCGTAAGGTTTACCCTGTTTTTTACACTCATCGATCAACATCTGGTGGAGTTGTTTCCAGGGAACGGTTTTTTCCGATTCTACCACCAGGACCCCCTGACGACTTTCCGGCCGGGAACCGGTTTGACCCCGGCCGTGACCGTTGGATTTGGGAAATCCTTCAATGGGAGTACGGCACATCAGGAAATTTTTCAAAATACCCTTTTGTACCACCTCCACCCGTTGGGCCTTGCTTCCCTCATCATCATAGAGATAGTGCCCGCTTAAATCTTCTTTTCCATACGCCTTCAGGCTGGGATCATCGTATACAGAGATGAATGTAGGCAAGACCTGTTGGCCCACCTTTTTGGTAAAGGTTTGCCCATCATCCTCCTCTTTTAGTTGATTCCCTTCGATGCGATGGCCGAAGATTTCGTGGAAAAAAACAGCCGAAGCCCTCCCGGATAAGATTGCCGGGCCGGTATACGGTTCCATCAGAGGAGCTTCCCGCAGGGCCAATACATCGTTGATCACCTGGTGGATCGCCTCTTTTACCGTCTTCTCATCCGGTAATTTTTCCGGGGTGTGGGCATCAAAGTACCTGGATTTGTACAGCTTCATACCATCTTCTGCATCGGTGTTGGCTGTAATCATCAGGCGCCAATGGGTACGTTCATGCAGCAGTGAAGTGCCTTCGCTGTTGACAAAAAATTTATTCTCCGCCTCCGAAGTCAGGGATACAGTGGAACTGAGAATTTTCGGATGATTATTAAACAGGGCCGAATACTCTTTTACCTTTTTTTCCCAGCCGGCAATGTCAGGTGAAACCGTCTCAAACTTCCCGATAGACTTATTGGAGGTTTCTTTTGAAAAGTCGTCGGATTTGTCCTCTTCTTCAACGGTGACACCCATGTTGGCTTTGATCTTGATCAATCGTTCCACCGCAGCTTTGTACTTTTTGTCTGTCTCCAGCCAGATGGCACCTTTAATGGCATCCGGGTCATCCTCCAGGCTCATGGGAACCGGCGTCGAATAGTAAAAATCGAAATCAAAACGGTCTCCTCTTATCTGGTGGGTATTGTCCAACTTGAAGCTGCCCACGCGAACATCCACGTCCAATAAACGCGAACGGTCTTCATTGCTGTTTTTTAGCGCTCCATAAGAAGCGGATATGTTTACCTTATAAGTATCAGTAATTTGATAACTGATAAAATAAGGGGGAGGCGACCCCTTCTCTCCCAGTATCTTCATGGAACGCGCCATCTCCTCTTCCATGGCCTTCAGCACAACATTTACCTTTCCAGTTGGTCCGGGTGCCGCACCAACATCAGCNNTGTAAATATCTCATAACTCCTCCTTAAAGTTTTATAACCCACGAATTTGCACGGATATCTTCATTGGTGATCCGTGTAACCCGTGGGCTGTTTTTTTTCATATTCTATCTCTTTCCTGAAGCCTTCAACCTTGGCAAATTCTCTTAAGAATATTACTACGTAATTAATGGTTAAAAAGTTTAAGATTTTCTACATTTTTTTTCATTTTTTTTACACAAATAAGTCCACCACTCCATTACTCCCTGTCTGCGTGCCAACCGCGGCACGCACAGGCAGGCATTACTCCAGCAGCTCTTAAAATGGCTTAATGTCTTCCTCTTCGAATTCCAGGACACCGATTTCAGTTAATTCATCGAAATCCGGTAATTCAGCGATAAAACGGGAAGGCTCCGAGAAAATCAACCCGGAGTGGTCAAAGGTATGCCAGCGATATGACCGGGATTCCAGTTCCGGGGTAATGAAATAAAGATTCTTTTGGGCACGGGTAGCTGCCACGTAAAATAACCGGCGTTCTTCTTCCAGGTCCTCTTCGTTTTCCAGGGATTGCATGGCCGGGAAATACCCATCCACCAGGTGGATAATAAACACCGAATGCCATTCCAAACCTTTAGCAGAGTGGATAGTAGAAAGCACCAATCGTTCATCTTCGGAGCCGGTGGGTTCCGCACCCACCTGGGAGGTGTCCGGTGGTTCCAGTGCCATATCGGTCAGCATCTGTTCCAGGGTCGTGTATCGTTCCGCGATGCGCAAAAGGGATTCCAGGTCCAGGCGTCTGCGTTTATAATCCTCGTATTTTAGTTCAAACAACGGATTATAGTATTCGACAGCAGCTTCCAGTTTTTCCGCCGGTTTTAAACGGGAGCCTGTCAACCGGGAGAGGAGGGCGTGGACTTTTTGCAGGTCATTAAAAAATTTCTTTTTGGCAAAATCCTGTGAGAGCAATTGGTTTAAATCACCGCCGCTGTGAACGATTTTTGCCAGGATTCTCCCGGCAGAAGTCGGTCCGATGCCTTCAATCAATAAGAGCAGCCGCAGCCAGGCGATTTCATCAAAGACATTATGAAGCACCCGCATATAAGCCACTACATCTTTTATGTGGGCTGCCTCGGTAAATTTTAAACCGCCATATTTGACATAAGGAATATTGGCGCTCCTTAATTCCACTTCCAATTCATTGGCGTGCCAGGAAGCGCGAAACAACACAGCAATTTTATGAAGGGGTACCCCTTCCTCCCGCAGCTCCAGTACACGCTGGGTGACAAAAGCAGCCTGTTCATCCTCATCCACCGCATCGATATATACCGGTTTCTGTGTCCCTTCTATCTCTGAAAAGAGTTCCTTTGAATATTTTTCTTTGGCCTGTTCAATGATGGCATTGGTCAAATCCAGGATAGGTTTGATGCTGCGGTAATTTTGTTCCAACGTAATCACAGTGGCTCCAGGAAAAAATTTGGGGAAATCCATAATGTTCCTGAAATTAGCCCCCCGGAAGGAATAAATACTCTGGGAATCGTCTCCCACCACCATGACGTTTTTGTGTTCAGAGGCCAGCAGCACGGTGATTTCAGCCTGGAGCCTATTGGTGTCCTGGTATTCGTCCACCATGATGTAGCGGTAGGTGTTGGAAATTTTTTGTCTCACTTCATTGTTGGTTTCCAGGAGTTTTTTCAGGTTGACCAGCAGGTCATCGTAATCCATGGCCATTTTTTCCTGTTTGAAATCGCGATAGTGTTGGACCACGTTAAGAATATCGGGGGATTCGTCTTTGTAATGGGGATATTCGTTGGCTAACACCTTTTCGATGGAGATGCATTTGTTAATGGATTTAGAGATGATATCCATCAGTGTGGTTTTCCTGGGGAAGCGTCTTTCTTTTTTATTTAATTTTAATTGGGTGCGGATCATATTGATCACATCTTCAGCATCGGTGCGGTCCAGGATGGTAAAATTAGGATGTATCTGGATATGCAGGCCATATTTTCTTAATGAAAAATTGGCAAAGGAGTGGAATGTGCCGCCGGAAACGTTTCTGCATCGTTCATCCAGGATAGTAGCAGCACGCCGCATCATTTCCTGGGCGGCTTTACGGGTAAAGGTTAATAATAGAATAGACCGGGGGTTGATATTATTTTCCACCAGGTAAGCCAGGCGGTAGATCAGCGTACGGGTTTTCCCGGTACCTGCACCGGCGATAACCAGGTAAGGGCCTTCTGTATTGGCCACAGCTTGATACTGTTGGGGGTTCAATTGGGCCTGGTAGTCGATCAGGTAGTGTTTTTTCGGGCTTCCGGTGCTTTTTTTTACTTTATATTTTTTCATGAAGACATTTTAATGCAACAGGGATGGTTTATGCAAGGGGGCAGGCAGAAAATATACATCTCCCCTCAGATTTGGCGATGAAAAGAAGGGAATCACGCAGAAAAAATCCCCTAAGCCGCTGCGGTTTAAGGTTTTAGTGGTTTACAGAGTTCGTTGCAGGAATAAACCACAGAGAATTCACTGCTGACAGGACAAGTCCATGATTCCGACGGACAGGTGGTGGTCCCGCCGCAAATAAGACAGCAGCTGTTCTCAAGGGTCTCTTTATTGTCCACACCAGCGTAAATGTCACTCATCTCACCGTTATTCAGGTTGGCAACCGTGGTTTTGTTTAAAAACAGTTTCTTGTCGATTTTTTTTGATTTCATCGGTTAATCTCCTTTTTTTTATTTTCAAAGAAATCGACTACCAAATAGCCTAACTATCACAGTTATTTTTACCATAAAAAGAGGAAAATCTCAAGACTTTTTTTATTTTTATTTTAATGAATCATCAGGTAACATTTTTATATATATCTGTATGATTATTCGGCAGTAGAGGCTGTAAGTGAGAAAGAAAGATCACTTATTTATATATTTACAACTGATTTTTGCTGTGATATAAAAGAATTTAACCAAAGTAGAAACAATTTAATACTTTAAAATAGAAGGGTTTTTCTGTTGCCCTGATCAAATTCATCAAATTTTTTTTTGAAGTCTATCCGAAAAAGAATAAAAAGGTGTTAAGAATGAATTTAACAACAAATGAAAGAAGGAGTATATATTGATGGAAGGACGAACTGCTTCCATTTCCAGGGATGCAGCCATTGCATCCGGCCAGTTTGTTAGAGAAAAAGAGTACTGGCTGAACAAACTATCCGGTGAATTAATCAAAAGCTATTTCCCCTACGATTATAACAAAACCAAAACCACGGATTCGTTAGTAGTAAAGAAAAATTCCGTAACCACAAGTTTTTCAGGTGACTTGTTTTCAGGGTTAATGAGGTTGAGCCGGGGACACGACTATACCTTGCATATGATCGCTGCGGCAGTAGTGGTGGTTTTACTGGATAAGTATACCTACAATGGCAATAAAGATATTATCATTGGAGCACCCATTTATAAGCAAAAGATCGATGCGGATAGGGAATTTGTCAATACGGTACTGGCACTGAGAGTTCAACCGGAAGAGCATATGACCTTTAAAGAACTGCTGTTCCAGGTTCGGGAGACCATGCTGGAGGCAGATGAAAACAAGAATTATCCCATTGAAGTACTGATGTCCCAGTTGAACATGTCTATGTCAGAATATGATTGTCAACTTTTTGATGTGGCTGTTTTATTGGAGAATATTCATGATATTAGTTACCTCCACCCAGTAAACCTTAATATGATTTTTTGTTTCCGGAGAACAGGAGAATCAATGGAAATGGAGGTGCAATATAATGCTTCCAGGTACCAGCGAGCGACTATTGAACGAATTGCTGCCCATTTCACCGGGCTGCTTCAACAGGGACTTTTCAATGTAGAACTTCGACTAACCGATATTGACATTACCACGGTTGAAGAAAAGAAACAATTGTTAGAGGATTTTAACGATACGGCCGTGGAATATCCCCGGGATAAGACAATTCAAGAACTATTTGTAGAACAGGCGGCCAGAACTCCCGGCCATACGGCCGTAACTGGCAGGGGGCAGCGCATAGCGCAACGGGCAGGGGGGTGGGTGTGCCACTTGTCCTACGGGAAATTGAATGAGAAATCCGATCAATTGGCACATGTATTGAGAGAAAAAGGTGTCAAGTCTGACATTATTGTGGGAATCATGGTAGAGCGTTCTGTGGAGATGATTATCGGGATCCTGGCCATATTAAAGGCAGGCGGTGCTTATCTACCTATTGATCCCAATTATCCGCAAAAAAGGATAAAATACATGTTGGCCGACAGCAATGCCAGGGTTTTGTTGAGTGGGGTGAGTGAGGGAACTGAAGTGATAAACTTACACACCCCGGCTGCTTCGCAGCCATCCCCGGCGGGGCACCCAAAACTCTCAAGAGGGGATTTCTTCAGCTTACAGGAATCCCCTCCCTGGAGGGGTGGCCCGAAGGGGCGGGGTGGGTCTAGTTTAGCCTACATTATCTACACCTCCGGTACTACAGGGAAACCTAAAGGTGTGCTGACCACCCACTATAATGTCACCCGGGTGGTGCGAAATACCAATTATATCGATATAACACCCAATGACCGGGTTTTGCAGTTGTCTAATTATGCCTTTGACGGCTCGGTATTTGATATATACGGCGCACTGCTGAACGGTGCGGCGCTGGTGATGATCGATCGAGAAGATGTATTGGCGGTAGACCGGTTGTCCGGGGTGATAAAAAGAGAAGCCATAACGGTATTTTTTACAACCACCGCCTTGTTTAATACCCTGGTGGATCTTGACATCGGCGCTTTGCACGGCATACGGAAAGTACTTTTCGGAGGTGAGAGAGTATCGCTGAACCATTCCGGGAAAGCCCTGGAATACTTAGGAAAAGATAGGATAATTCATGTATATGGTCCCACAGAGACCACGGTTTATGCCACTTACTATTTTATCAACAGCATTGATGGGTCAGCAGGTACGATACCCATTGGCAACCTCATATCCAATACCACCGTATATATACTGGATAGATCTTTGAAACCGGTACCCCTGGGAGTGATTGGTGAAGTTTATATCGGGGGATACGGTGTGGCCCGTGGTTATCTGAACCAGCCGGAATTAACCGCAGAGAAGTTTATTTTAGCTCATAGCTCATGGCTCATAGCTGATAGGAGGGAGAAGAAAAGAGATGTTTTACCAGGTGGTGTTTCCGGGCATTTTCCTATGAGCTATGAGCTATCAGCTATGAGCTGCTTCTACAGAACTGGTGATTTGGCGCGATGGTTGGCGGATGGAAATATCGAATTTATTGGCAGAATAGACCGCCAGGTAAAAATAAGAGGGTTTCGTATCGAGCCTGGTGAAATAGAGAGTCGATTATTAAATCATAACCAGGTAAAAGAGGCAGTGGTACTGGTGAGGGAAGACAGCAGTGGCGATAAATATCTCTGTGCTTACATTGTTGCTGTACCAGTGCCACAACAAGCATTTAATCTGTCGGAATTAAGAGAATATTTATCAAGGGATTTGCCGGCTTACATGGTCCCTGCGAATATTGTAACCCTGGACAGGATGCCCTTAACCCCTAATGGCAAAGTGGACCGCGCTGCACTGCCTATACCGGGAGTGGGTGCGGCTGCTCAATATGCATATACAGCGCCGAGGAATCCATTGGAGCAAACGCTCGTGGAGATATGGTCGGCGATATTAAACCTGGACCCGGAGAGTTTGGATATAGATGCCAATTTTTTTGAGAGGGGAGGTCATTCGTTAAAGGCCACCACCATGATGTCAGAGATTCATAAAGAGCTGAATGTGAAGGTGGATTTGTTGGAGATATTCAAGTCACCGACGATTCGAGATTTGTCGCGTCACATTAGGGATTTGACAGAGGACGCATACACTTCGATTGCACCGGTAGAGGAGAGAGAATACTATCCGCTTTCCTCTGCCCAGAAGCGGTTGTACGTATTGCAGCAGTTGATCCTGGAGAGTACTGCTTACAACATGCCTGTCGTGCTGGTGCTGGAAGGAGAGCTGGATAGGGAGAAATTGGAGAGTACGTTCAGACGATTGATCGAAAGGCATGAGAGTTTGCGGACATCGTTCCAAATGGAGCAGAAGAGCCCGGTGCAAAAGATATGGGCCAATGATCAGTTTGAGTTTTCTATGGAATATTATGATTTAGCCGTAGAGGGAGACCCTGCCGGTATCATTGAGGGCTTCATTCGACCCTTTGATCTTTCCTATGCCCCGCTTTTTCGGGTGGGGTTGATACACACCCCGCTCCTGACGGAGCCCCCCTCTCAAGAGGGGATTTCTAAAGATAAGTACATCCTCATGATTGATATGCATCACATTATATCGGATGGTGTATCAATGGGTATATTTGTCCGGGAATTTATGGCTCTTTACAGCGGTAGGTTTTTGCCGCTGTTGAGGATTCAATACAAGGATTTTTCGCAGTGGCAGAACCGGTTGTTCCAATTAGAAGAAATAAAACAGCAGGAATCCTTCTGGCTTCAACAATTTGAGAATGGAGTGCCGATACTGGAGTTCCCTTTTGATTACACCCGGCCGGCGGTGGTGACGTTTGCAGGTAGTCACATGGGCACAAGCATCGGCGCTGATGAAACAGCTGCTTTGAAAGAAATGGCTTTGAAAGAGAATATCACCCTGTTTATGGCGTTTACAGTGGTATTCAATATCCTGTTTTCCAAACTCAGCGGCCAGGAAGACATTGTAATCGGGACTCCCATTGCCGGTCGCAGGGATGCCGACATTGAAACCGTTATTGGCATGTTTGTGAATACCCTGCCGCTAAGAAATTTTCCCGGCTCTGAAAAAACAGTTCTTGCCTTTCTCCACGAAGTCATAGAACGGACATTACAATCCTTTGACAACCAGGATTATCCATTTGAAGAGTTGGTGGATAAATTGGGAGTTGCCAGGGATACCTCTCGCAATCCATTATTTGACGTTATGTTTTTGATGCAGAACATCGAGATATCACCAGTGGAAATACAGAGTCTCACATTAAAACCCTATGCCACTGAATTAAATATTGCCAAGTTTGATATGGTTGTGACAATCACTGACTATGGGGAAGTGTTATATTTTGATATTAATTATTGCACAGCTTTATTCAAGCCTGAAACTATTCGGAGGTTTTTCGGTTATTTTAACAATGTTCTAGCCTCTGTGCTGGAAAGCCCCTGTCAGCGGATATCAGATGTTCAAATAATTACCGAAGCGGAGAAGCAGCAGGTGTTGTATGATTTTAATCAAACGGCGGCGGATTACCCGGCAGATAAAACCATCCATGAGTTATTTGAAGAACAAGTATCTAGAACGCCTGACGGCGTTGCTGTAGTTGGCAGTAGGCAGTTGGCAGTTGGCAAGGAGAAGAAAAACGAGGCACCAATTCAACTAACCTATAGGGAATTAAACGAGGAATCCAACCAATTGACGAATGTGTTAAGAGAAAAAGGTGTTGCACCCGACACCATTGTGGCCATTATGGTGGATCGATCAATAGAAATGATAATCGGTATATTAGGAATATTGAAAGCAGGTGGTGCCTATCTGCCCATTGACCCGAATTACCCACAGGACCGCATCGATTATATGCTGAAAGACAGTAAGGCGAAGATTTTGGTGAGTGAGTTAAGTGAGTTGAGTGAGGTAAGTGAGGGAACTAAAGTGGTAAAATTTAGTGAATTGAGCGAGCTACTCCCTACTCACCTTACTCACCCTACTCACCTTACTCAACTAAACCTGGCTTACCTCATCTACACGTCTGGTTCCACGGGGCGACCCAGGGGAGTATTGGTGAAGCACAAAGGAATTGTTAACATGGTGACCTTTCATCACCAGGAATTTGAGATAGAGGTCCCTTGCCGGATGAGTCAGGCAGCCAGTCAGAGTTTCGATGCCATGGCGTTTGAGGTCTGGCCCTGTTTACTACAGGGCGCAGCTCTTTACATTGTCCCTGACGATATTCGGATGAATCCCGGGGAGATGAAAAGGTGGTTAATCAAGAATGAGGTCACCGCCTCCTTTCAACCCACAGTCATGGCCATGGAGCTATTGAAAGAAGAATGGCCAGCGAGTGGGGTGGCATTGAGAATATTATGGACAGCAGGAGAGCGGCTGAGCCGGTATCCCACTCGTCCGTATCCCTTTCGCTTGTATAATTTGTACGGACCCACGGAAGATACGATATGGACCACCTGGACAGAGGTGCCGGTAGTAAAAGAAAGCAATATGTATCCTCCCATTGGCACCCCCATTGCGAACCATAAGGTCTATATCCTGGGAGCGAATTTAAAATTACAGCCCATTGGAATAGTCGGTGAAATGTGTATTGGTGGTGATGGCCTGGCTGTAGGGTATTTAAACCAGCCTGGATTAACCATGGAGAGGTATGTGCAGAATCCTTTTACACCGGATCAGTATCTGTATCGCAGCGGGGACCTGGGCCAATGGATGCCAGACGGCAATATCCGATTCATTGGCCGAATCGATTACCAGGTAAAGATCAGGGGTTTCAGGATAGAGTTGGGAGAGATCGAATCCCGGTTATTGAAACATGAATCGATTAAAGAAGCGGTGGTGATTGACAGGGAAAATCAAGAAGGAGCTAAGTATCTATGCGCTTACATTAACTTCCACAAAGCCCCCGGTCTCAGCCGTGCAGAATTGAAAGAATACCTATCCCAGGAACTGCCCGATTATATGATACCCACTTATTTTGTTCAACTGGATGAAATTCCTTTGACTTCCAGCGGTAAGGTGGACAGGAAAAAATTGCCCGAGCCTGAGATCGCCTCAAGTGAAGGATATACAGCCCCAAGGGATAGTGTTGAAGAGAGGTTGGTGAAGGTATGGTCAGAGGTATTGGGTATGGATGCGTTGATAGGCATCGATGCTAATTTCTTTGAATTGGGGGGTCATTCATTAAAAGCTACCATATTGACTTCAAAGATTCATAAAGAATTGGATGTAAAAATACCCCTGGCAGAGGTGTTTAGACGTTCCACTATCAGGGGGATGTCGGAATATATCCGGCAGGCAGGGCGGAAGAAGTACGCAGGAATAGAACCGGTGGAAGAGAAAGAGTATTATACCCTATCCTCGGCCCAGAAGCGGCTCTATTTTCTTCAGCAGATGGACCCGGAAAGCACTGCTTACAATATGCCCCTGGTTTTATCACTGGGAAAGGATATGACAAAAAATAAACTTGAGTCCGCATTGAGACAATTGATCACCAGACATGAAAGTTTACGGACATCGTTCGTAAAAGTGGATGATGTACCGGTTCAGAAGATCCATGATAAGGTTCCTTTTGAGATGGAATATTTTGAAGTTGAGAGCGAGGTTGATAATCAAGAAAAGATCATTGAGAATTTCATTCGTCCATTTGATTTGTCCCGGACGCCGCTGCTTCGTTCAGGTCTTATTAAGATTCCTCATGGGAATCATATCTGGATAATAGATCTCCATCATATCGTATCGGATGGAACGTCTCATATGGTTCTTTCTAAAGATTTTATATCCCTGTACAATGGAAAACCATTAAACCTGCTGCGTCTTCACTATAAAGATTTTTCAGGATGGCAGAATCGTTTATTCATAAGTGGTGAAATCAAAGCCCAGGAGGATTACTGGTGTAAACTGTTCTCAGATGGGAAAGAGATCCCCCGGCTTCAGTTGCCAACTGATTATCCACGGCCTGCTGTTATGGATTTTGAAGGAGATTCGTATTGGTTTGGATTGAGTCAGGAAGATACGATGCGCTTTAACCGGCTTTCTGCGTCGCAAGGAGCGACCCTTTACATGAATTTGCTGGCAGTGTTTAATGTACTGGTATATAAATACACCGGTCAGGATGACATCATTGTGGGAGGTGTGATTGCCGGCCGGCCTCATGAGGATTTACGTCATATTATTGGTATGTTTGTCAATACCCTGGCAATGCGAAATTATCCAACAGGAAATAAAACGTTTTTGCAATTTTTAAAGGAAGTTAAACAGACCTGTTTAGAGGCCTATGAAAACCAGGATGTGCAATTTGAAGACCTGGTGGATCAATTAAACCTGGAAAGAGATCCTTCTAGAAATCCTCTTTTTGATGTGACCCTTGTGGTTCAGAATTTTGAAGTACCCGTTGTCAGGACCAAGGGGGGACTCAACGTTGAGCCGTATAATTATAAAAAACCTACTTCGCTTTTTGATCTCTCTATAGATGCCAGTGAAGTTGGTGGTGAAATACATTTCAGACTGGAATATTGGACGCGGTTGTTCAAAAGGGAAACAATTTTGCGATTGAAGGATCATTTTATAAACATTATGAGAAAGGTATGTGAGGAGCCGGGAATTCGCATTCCTGGTATTGATATCATTACCAGGGAAGAAAAACATCGGCTGCTTTATGATTTCAACCAGGCAGGGGGTGCTTATGCATACGCATACCTGGAAAATAGAACCCTTGATCGATTGTTTGAAGCGCAGGTAGAAAAGACACCTGATGGTGTTGCCGTAGTTGGCATAGAGGAACTACAAATTTCCTACCGGCAATTGAGCCATCAAGCCAATCAAGTGGCCGCTTATTTGTATGTTAAGAGAAATATTCGACCCGATGACCGGGTGGGGGTGCTGATGGACCACTCGATCCATCTTATTACGGCCATCATGGGCATCCTGAAAGCCGGGGCAGGATACGTGCCTATTAGCCCCTCACTGCCGGGAGAACGGATCAAAACCATCATTAATGACGCGCAAATAGGTGTTATTATTTCCCTGGAAAAACATATCCGGATTCTTAACCGGATGCAGTGGGAATGCGACTCCTTTCATACGTTCCTGTGCCTGGACAGCCGGGATATTTACTCAGTGGAGGGGGTCATAGAAGAGGAGTTGAAGAATGAAGAAAAAATCTGGAGATATATCGGTGAAACCGCCAGCGACGAAATCACGGGCGGCGGCTGGTTAAGCAGTTATACCGGTCTGCCTCTTGGTAAAGATGAAATGGATGAATATGGCGACAATGCCTTGAAAAAGCTAAACCCCCTATTGAATAAGAATATGCGGGTCCTGGAAATCGGGTGCGCTTCCGGGATCACGATGTATCGAATCGCACCCCGGGTCGGATTCTACCTGGGAACCGATCTTTCAGAACTCATTATCCGGAAAAACAAAGAACGTATTCAAAGAGAAGGATTTGAAAATATAGCCGTAATGGCACTTCCTGCACATGAAATCCACAAAATCAAAGAAAATAATTTTGACCTGGTGATTCTCAATAGTGTGGTGCAGAGTTTTTACGACCACAGTTATCTGCGTGAGGTTTTGGTTAAAGTCGTCGGTTTAATGGCAGATAATGGGTACATCTTTGTTGGAGATATCATGAACCAGGACCGGAAACAAGACCTTATCATGGAACTGGTTGATTTTAAGCAAAAGAATAAAGGTAAGCACAGCAATTACCGGACCAAAACAGATTTTTCAGACGAACTTTTTCTTTCTCCCGGGTTTTTTGAGGACCTACAAGCAGAAATTCCCGGAATCAAGAACGTGGAATTTTCAGATAAAATATTCACCATTGAAAACGAATTAACAAAATTTCGCTACGATGCGCTTCTTTTCATTGATAAAACCCGGAAAGATCAGAAACGAATCACTCAAAAGCATAAATACCAGGATGACTTAACAGTTCTAAATAAGTACAACTGCAGTAAAGCGAATGTTCCTTGTTTATTAAAGCCGAACAATCTTGCTTATGTCATTTATACTTCCGGGTCTGTGGGAAGGCCCAAAGGTGTTATGGTGGAACATAGGAATGTAATTGCATATGTAAATGCCTTTTATAATGAATTTAATGTGACATCAAGAGACGTGATGCTTCAACAGGCATCCTGCTCCTTTGATGTTTTTACCGAAGAGGTATATCCGGTTCTATTTCGAGGGGGGCAAATTGTTGTGGTAGAAAAATATGATCTCCTGGATGTTGAACGGTTGTGCAATATCATCGCTGCAAATAATATTAGTATCATTAGCTGTTCTCCGTTATTATTGAATGAGTTGAATAAATTCAATTTCACCGGCAGGTTAGATTCGGTACATACCTTTATCAGCGGGGGAGATGTACTAAAAAAGGAGTATATTGACAATCTTTTAACGGTTGGACGTGTATATAATACCTACGGTCCCACGGAATCCACCGTATGTGTCACATATTATCAATGTCCTGAAACGGTTGAAGCTAATATACCCATAGGAAAACCAATTAAAAATTACAAAGCCTATGTGGTTGATAGAAATAATAGAATGTTACCTATTGGTGTAGCGGGTGAGTTGTGTGTATCCGGGGAAGGAATATCAAGAGGGTATTTAAACCAACCTGAGTTAACTGCAGAAAAGTTTGTTTTAGTTCATAGCTCATGGCTCATAGCTGATAGGAGGGAGAAGAAAGCAAGCAGTTCTGAAGAGCTCCCTATGAGCTATGAGCTATCAGCTATGAGCTACCTCTACAAAACCGGTGACCTAGCGCGGTGGTTATCGGATGGGAATATTGAGTTTATTAGCCGGATCGATCACCAGGTAAAAATCAGGGGATATCGAATCGAATTGGGTGAAATCGAAAGTCAGCTTTTAAATTGGCCTGCTGTTAAAGAGGCAGTTTTAGTGCTAAAACAGGCCGAATATCTTTGTGCTTACGTTGCAGCCGAAGAAAAGATAAATATACCGGAATTGAAAAAAGGACTTTCCATTCATTTACCTGATTATATGGTACCTTCTTATATAATCCAGGTAGACAGGATACCTTTAACCCAAAACCAGAAAGTTGACTGGAAACGGCTGCCAGACCCTGGTATTACGGCGAGGGAAGGCGATTTTATTGGGCCAGGGAATCCAGTAGAAGAGAAGTTGGCTGAGATATGGGGTGAAGTTCTGGGCATTGAAAAGAACAGCATTGGCATACAGGATAATTTTTTTGAATTGGGAGGACACTCCTTAAAAGTTACTGTCCTGGTATCCAGGGTTCATAAAGAGTTGGAGGTAAAAGTCCCGTTGGTAGAGGTGTTTAAAAGTCAGACTATCCTGGGGTTGTCGGAATATATCCGGAAAGCGAAACAAACCAAATATGCAGGCATAGAGCCTGTGGAAAAGAAAGAATATTATGCCCTGTCTTCGGCTCAGAAGCGGCTCTATTTTCTTCAGCAAATGGACCCGGGAAGCACCAGTTACAATATGTCCCTGGTGTTACCCATGGGCAAAGGTATAGAAAAAGATAAACTTGAGACAACATTGAAGCAACTGATCGCCCGGCATGAAAGTTTGCGAACCTCCTTTGAAAAAGTGAATGATGTTCCTGTCCAGGAGATACATGACCAGGTAGAATTTGAAATCGAATATTATGATTTAGCCGCTAAGAACGCGAAGGAACGCGAAGAAAAAAATTTGATACAGGACTTTATACGGCCCTTTGATTTATCCCGGGCGCCGTTGATCCGGTCAGGATTAATCAAATTGCCGGATCGCTGTATCTGGATGGTGGATATGCATCATATCGTATCGGATGGAACCTCTCATACGAATCTCACTGAAGATTTTATGGCATTTTATAATGGGAAAGAATTAGAGTCACTTCGCCTTCAATATAAAGATTTTTCAGAGTGGCAGAATTATTTATTTAAGAGTGGTGAAATCAAAGCCCAGGAGAATTTTTGGCTGGAACTGTACCCGGATGCAAAAGAGATACCCCGGCTGCAGTTACCCACTGACTATAAGCGGCCGGAAGTATTCACCTTTGCAGGAGCCACGTTTAATTTTATGCTGGAAAGGGAAGATGCCGCCAGGTTCAAGGATCTGGGTACACGGAGCGGCGGTACCCTGTATATGAATATCCTGGCTGTGCTGAATACGCTTTTTTATAAATATACCGGTCAAACAGATATTATCATGGGCACGGGTATTGCCGGGCGGCCGCATGCGGATCTCCAGCCTATTATCGGGATGTTTGTCAATACCCTGGCCATGAGGAACTACCCATCGGGAGAAAAAACCTATCAGTCTTTCTTGAAAGAAGTTATCCATCACAGTATCACAGCTTTTGAAAACCAGGATGTCCAGTTCGAGGAACTGGTGGACAAACTGGACCTGGAAAGAGATGCGTCCAGGAATCCGGTGTTTGATATGATGATGGTGGTCCAGAATTTCAGGAGGGTAGGAGAAGGAAGGTCACTTTCGTCAGCAGAGGATTTCGCCCGGTTCGAAGAACTTCCCATCGCAGATGACAATTTCCCCTCTGTTGAATATGAGCACACTACCGCTAAATTTGACATGACATTTTTTGTCCACGAAATAGGAGAGGATATTCTTATAAATATCGAGTATTATACAGCGATATTCAAAAGAGACACTATCGCCTGTTTGGTTCGGCATTTTAAAAACGCAATAAAAGAAACGGTCTCAAACCCGGTAGTCAAACTGGAAGACATCGATATCGTTTCCCAACAAGAAAAACAGGAACTATTATACGGGTTTAATGATACAGAGACTGCTTATCCCCGGGAAAAGACAATTGGTGAGTTATTCGAGGAACAGGTGGCAAAGGCTCCGGATGGTGCAGCCGTTGTATTTGCAGGAGAATGCCTGACTTATAAGGTCCTTGATCTGGAGGCCAATCAACTGGCCAACTATTTGCACCAGGAAGCCGGGGTGGTACCGGACCAGCGGGTGGGAATTTTGATGGATAGATCGATTGATATGATCGCTGCCATCCTGGGGATATTGAAAGCTGGCGGCGCCTATGTTCCTATATCGCCGTCATTCCCGGAAGAACGCATCAAAACCATGATCGATGATGCCGGCATTAGCACTCTGATCAGTCAAAAACGATACATCAAAACCCTGAACCGGGTGCAGTGGGAATGCGAGGAACTGGATACCTTCCTGTGCATGGACAGCGAAGATGTTCATGGGGAAGAGGAAAAGGAAGAGAGTGAATTGATGAGCCGCAAGCTGTGGGAGTATGTAGGCGAAACCGCGGTGGATGAAATCACCGCCGGCGGTTGGAACAGCAGCTATACCGGGAGTCCCATACCCAAAGCAGAAATGGATGAATACGGAGACAATATTCTTAAAAAACTGGAACCCCTGCTGCATAAAGATATGCGTGTGCTTGAAATCGGTGCGGCATCAGGAATCTCTATGTACCGCATCGCCCCGAAAGTCGGTTTATATTACGGCACTGACCTGTCCGCTGTCATCATCGAAAAGAACAGGGAACGCATAAAGAAGGAAGGCCATAAGAATATCGAACTTTACACCCTTGCCGCCCATGAAATCCATCAACTGGAAGAGAAAAATTTTGACCTGGTTATCCTTAACAGTGTGGTCCAGTGTTTCCATGGTCACAATTACCTGGGAAAAGTGATCCGTAAAGCCATCGACGTGATGGGAAACAGCGGCTTTATTTTTATCGGGGATATCATGGACCAGGAATTGAAAGAGGATTTGATCGGTGACCTGGTGACGTTCAAGCAGGAGAATAGGGGTAAAAACTATAAAACTAAAATCGATTGGTCCGAAGAACTTTTTCTTTCCCGTTCTTTCCTGGAAGACCTGGCATTTGATATTCCCGGGATCCGTGATATGGAATTCTCAAGTAAGATATATACCATTGAGAATGAGTTAACCAGGTTCAGGTATGATGCACTGCTTCATATCGATAAAGTAAAAATAAACAGGGAGAAGAAAAAGCGCCATAAACATCAGCACGATACAAGGGTATTACGAAAGTATAGTACAGGGAAATTAGCGGCTGCCGTATCTTCCAGTAACCTGTCTTATGTCATGTATACATCGGGTTCTACGGGTCAGCCCAAGGGAAGCCTGACCACGCATTATAATGTGACGCGTGTGGTCAAGAACACCAATTATATCGAACTTCAACCCGGGGACCGGGTATTGCAGTTATCTGACTATGCCTTCGACGGTTCGGTGTTTGATATCTATGGTGCATTGCTAAACGGTTCCACCCTGGTGATGATGAGCCGTGAAGATATGCTTGAAATTGAGACGCTGTGTGATTTAATCGAACGTCAGAGGATTAGTGTATTTTTTGTGACCACGGCGTTGTTTAATACGATAGTTGATGTCGGTCTTAAGAGTCTATCCGGTGTAAGAAAGGTGTTATTTGGCGGCGAGAGGGTATCGGTCCCTCATGCGGCAAAAGCATTGGCATACCTGGGCAGGGAGCGAATTCTTCATGTGTATGGTCCTACTGAAACCACTGTCTATGCCACCTATTATCCCATTAATGAAATAAATGAGAACCAGGTTACCATTCCTATTGGTGCGCCCATCTCCAACACATGGATTTATATACTGGACAGCAGTTCCAGGCTTGCTCCCATCGGGGCAGCCGGGGAAATTTATATTGGAGGCCCCGGGGTATGCCGGGGATATTTAAATGATGAAGCATTGACAAAGGAGGTATTTGTACCGGACCCCTTTCGTGAAGGAGAAATTATTTACCGGACAGGAGACCTGGGGAGATGGTTAAGTAATGGGTATGTAGAGTTCTTCGGTCGAAGGGACCACCAGGTAAAAGTGAGGGGTTACCGGATCGAGCCGGGAGAAATCGAAGGCCGTTTACTGACCTTTGTCGGTATAAAAGAATCCACTGTCATCGCCACAGAGGATGAAAAAGGAAGCCGTTATCTTTGCGCTTATGTGGTAGGGGTAAATGATGAGAAAATTGAGATATCAGAGTTGAAAGATTATTTATCGCAGGTATTACCGGATTTTATGGTGCCCTCGTATTTTGTTCAAATGGATAAGCTTCCACTGGGCCGGACCGGTAAGATCGACAGGTCGAAGCTGCCGGACCCACGCCTGTCATTGGCTGAGAATTTCGCAGCCCCCCGTGATGGGATCGAGGAGAAAGTTATAGATACCTGGTCTGAAGTATTGGGAATAGGCAGCGAGTTGATTGGAATCGATTCTAATTTTTTCGAGTTGGGAGGTCATTCGCTGAAGGCCACGGTTTTGACTTCGAAGATTCACAAGGTATTGAAGGTAAAGGTTCCGCTTGTAGAGGTATTCAACCGTCAAACGGTACGAGAGCTTTGCCAATATATTCGTAATGCGGCTGGCCAGAGATTTTTTGCCGTCGATAAGGCGGAGGAGAGAGAGTACTATGCCCTTTCCGCAGCGCAGAAACGGCTTTATATCATCCGGCAGATGGCGTTGGACACCACGCATTACAACATGTTCTATATGTTTCCACTTGTGGGAGGCTGTGATAAGGGGCGATTGGAGAACACGGTGGGGAAGCTGATTGATAGGCATGAAAGCCTGCGAACATCCTTTCATATGATCGGTGATGAACCGGTTCAAAAGATTCATAAAAAGGTGGAATTTGAGATTGAATATTTTGTTTTAGCCGCGAATAGCGCGAAGGAACGCCAAGAAAAAAATTTGATACAGGACTTTATCCGGCCGTTTGATTTATCAAAAGCGCCGCTGCTGCGGGTGGGAGTATTGAAACCCGGGGATACCGGTCACCTGCTGTTGGTGGAGATGCATCATATTATCTCGGACGGCACTTCCCAGGGTATCCTGGAAAGAGAGTTTGCCGCGTTGTACGCCGGAGAAAACCTGCCACCGCTGCGACTGCAATACAAGGACTATTCGGAGTGGCAAAATAGTAACGCCCAGCAGGCAATCATGAAAAAACAGGAGAAATACTGGCTCAGGGAATTCTCCGGCGAACTCCCGGTCCTGGCTCTGCCAGCCGACTATCCCAGGCCATTGGTGCAGAGCTTTGCCGGCAGGCAATTGCGTTTCTTTATCGATAAGGACACCACCGGGTTCCTGGAGGAACTTTGCAAGCAGAGGGATGCAACGCTTTATATGATTTTATTATCGGTTTATAATGTCTTATTATCGAAATTGAGCGGCCAGGAAGATATAATCATCGGGACTCCCACAGCCGGAAGGCGGCATGCCGACCTCCAGGATATCATCGGTATGTTTGTCAATACGTTAGCCATGAGGAACTACCCGGAAGGAGATAAAGGCTTTATCGAATTTCTGAAAGAAGTAAAAGAGCGCACCCTTGACGTGTATGAGAACCAGGAGTACCAGTTTGAAAACCTGGTAGACAGGGTTTCGGTCAGGAGAGATGCCAGCAGGAATCCCATATTTGATGTGATGTTTAACTTTTTGAACCAGGCAGAGTACCAGGGGAACATAACCGGGGAGGATGAGGATGTCATTCGTGATGAAGGAGAAGTTAAGGCGAATTTTGATATTATCTTCCAGGGGACTGAATTAGAGGGAGTCATCTATTTTACCGTCGATTATTGTACTAAGATTTACAAAGAGGAAACCGTGGAGAGGTTTATCCGCTATTTTAAAAGAATACTGTCGCAGATAAAAGAGAACCCCACCCGGAAGATATTTTCGCTGCAATTGATATCAGGTGAGGAGAAGCAGCAGTTACTGGTTGATTTTAATGAGACGGCGGCAGACTATTCCAGGGATAAAACCATCCATGAGTTATTTAACCAACAGGTGGACCGCACCCCGGATCGGCTTGCTGTTATTGGGCATGGATGCATGGATGCATGGATGCATGAGGAGGTACATATAACGTATCGTGAATTGAATAAAAGATCCAATCAATTGGCGCATTCATTAAAGGAAAAAGGCGTCCTGGCGGACAATATTATAGGAATTATGATGGAACGCTCGATGGAAATGATCATCGGGATATTAGGAATATTAAAAGCCGGAGGCGCCTANNCGGAGGCGCCTATCTGCCCATTGACCCGGAATACCCGGAAGAGCGAATCAATTACATGTTAGCCGACAGTGGAGCTGCAATTTTATTAACCAACCTGTCTTCATCTACTTCTGGCTTCCCCGCTTCCTCGCTTCCTCGCTTCCTCGCTTCCCAGACTTCAAACCTGGTTTACGTTATCTATACTTCCGGTACCACGGGGCAGCCCAAAGGTACGTTAGTGGAGC
>WVZO01000735.1:27754-28548 GCA_011772425.1 Candidatus Aminicenantota bacterium | reverse complement strand
GCTGCCAGTGTTACGGCAGGCCAGAAAACCATCTCAGGATTCTCCGGGTAGATTTTCATTGCCAGGGTGTATTCCTTAAGGGCTGCTTCAACATCATTTTTGGTGAGGTGCTCATCTCCTTTATTCATATGATTATAGGCTTTGGCAACGGTGATGAGCCGTTTTAACTCCTTCAGCGGTTGGGGATGGTCTTCGACGCGCAGGTCATAGATACGGTCTTGCCAGGGAGTACCGGAAGGTTTGGTGCTGACCACCAGGATGGCTGCGGATTGCCGGCCGCGGATATCGCCGCCCTCATTCTCCGCGGCTTCTAAAGAGGCCATCAATCGGTCCACCAGTTCGCCGGAGGTGGATTCATACGCTTTTGACATAGCTTTCCAGACGGTGTTGTTTTCCATCATGTTGGCCTGGCAGGAATAGTGTTTTCCTTTGTGGTGACCGGCTTCCGGGATGCACATTTTGCCGGTATGCACAGCCACTCTTCCTTTTACATCTACCATAGCCACCTGCCTTACTGTTTTGTGTTTATCCACGGATAAAAGGGCAACCAGGGCCTGTGGGGCGGTTTTTCCACCCCGCATGAGCTGCAGCCCCAAGGGGCCGTAGGAGACTTCTACAAACGACTGGGTGGCCACAGCGCCGACCCCCGACTCGGCCCAGGAGACAATGGAACCCACGGAAAACCAGTGAGATTGCACGGCCACTCCCATTTGACCGCTTTCTTTATCAAAGGCCACGATAGAGTAGGTAGTCACCGGGTGAAACGACTTCGCTGCCCAGGAAAAGGAGATACT
>WVZO01000735.1:0-27661 GCA_011772425.1 Candidatus Aminicenantota bacterium | reverse complement strand
ATGTTTTAATCAACTTATGCGCTGTATCCATACCTTTATTTGTACCTTTGAGTATTTTATAAAAGTCGGAACTTTCATCTCCTAACTTCTTTAATAATCGCCCCAACTTATTGAATACTTTTACCAGTTCCTCTTTGCTCGATTCAAAGTTTAACGCATCCAGATAATCTCCAACTTTATCCAATTCACTATCAAGTTTGGCATCCGCACCGGCCAAAACGTCTTTCAATTCTTCGAAATCAGATTGAATGGCAGGCAGGTCGGTTTTTATGTTCACAGGAACATGGACATCGCCATGGGGGGGGAATTTTAAATCGATTTGCTGCTGTATATCTATAGTAGGAGGAACATAAGCAGGGATAATAACCGTAAACCAGTCCTTTTCGATTCGGAATTGGGGTTCTTTACCTGAAATATTTTTTGTTTGTTGAATAATGGTAATTATCCCTTGACCTTCGTTTTGAGCAAATTCCAGTTCCACCATGAACCAGGCAAGGGAAGGGTTTCGCCATGACATATATACTTCACCTTTACGAATTTTTTCAGGATCGATAGGGGCAATGACACCACCAGGACTGATGATTTCAATCCTGTCCTCGAAAACTGTGATTCTAACCGGGTCGTAAGAATGATAGTCGCGGTGAACAAAAGCATTGACAATAGCCTCTTGTACAGCTTGCTCTGAAAAACGGTACCGGTTTCGATTGCCGCTGGCTATAGGGGCACTTTTATCGATTTCCATTCCCATAAAGAGTTGAAGCCTTGACATCAAGTTGCGTATCAGGACTGGAATGGGTCCGAAAATCTCATACCGCTGGCTCCGTTTTGACGCTCTATCTTTCCCGTGATAAACCGAAAAAATCGCATAAGCACCCCGGAAAAAAATATGGGGTTCACGGCCGAATAACACAAGAGTAAAATTACGGGGAACCGCTTGATCAGTACGTCCAGGTGGATAGGTCACCAAATCATGGACATCTCCGCGAAACCGGATGTTGGGTTCCAGGTATTTCTCTACACGTTGTGGAAGATTCAATTGCCCCAGGAACTCTTTGAGTGCCATCAGATCGACAGCTTCAAGTGCTGCCTCCAGGTGAGTTTGATCAAGGTATGGGGGCCAGATCTTCTTAAGCTCAAGCAGTTGAGGAATCAACCCATCTGCAGGCCGTGTCTCATCATTTATACGGATGTAATAGTTTACATCATCCTTCTTTGTCCTGTACCGGTGAGCATACTGGGAACTGGTAACGGCAAATACCAGCATTCGACGGGAGGGATCATTCTCAACAGGATACTCACTCACTCCAGGTGTTAAGGGGGGATCAACATACCGGTGACAATAGTCCAACACCTTATTTTTTACTTCTTTAAATCGTTTTTCATCCAGTCCTACAACGTTTGCCACGGGTACGCCATATTTGTCTTTCTCTTCTCGAAGTCCGCACAGCACCCGGCCGCCCCCCACTTGCTGGAAGTCATTAGCAAAAGCGCAAAGCGTTTTCACAACATTCCGGAGGTTGGCATCATTCTCTTTCCATTCTACCCTGACACTTTCCCGTTGAACCAGTTGATTCCAATCCACCTTTTTCCCTTTCTCATTCATGCTGACCTCTTTGTAAAAATGAAGTATTTGCTTGTTGAATGGTTAGAGGCGGTTAGCGATTCATTTTTGTTCATATGTATATTTTATAAGAAATGAGAGGTAATTTCAACCACTTAAATCACTACCTATCAGGTTGCGTCATCATGATTTTTACCACAGAGAACACAAGCCAACCAGGCCAGAATCAAAAAGACCTGGCTTGTCTGGTCTTAGTGGCATATCCCCTTTCTTACCCCGGAATGGTCTTAAGCAAAGTGATTGATCAGAAATTGGCAGTTTGTTCCTCTTAATGGGAATTGGTGGAAAATGATCGTTTTTGTGACTTTTTTATCTGGCTCTAAGGCAGATCATAAAAGGCCGGAGTCTATGAAATATCCAGGGCTATTTACAACTCTGTCAAAGAGGCGGCCAAACATGGGGTACCTGGTGCGGAGCAGGTCTATGAAGACCTTTCTTACCACTTTAAATATAGAAAAAAACCCCAAAATACCAATACCAATACCACTAATACCGAGAAAGAAGATGCCGGTAACACCGAAGCTGATACGGAACAACCGGCATAAATCGGTTATCTATCACGGTCGGACCCCCTGGATGGGGGTCCGGTATCCGTATCCACTGCCCGGGTGATGACTCAAAAAAAATCAACCGTTTAATCGGGAGAGGAATTTGGGCTCCCGGGATAAGATGTCCACTCGTTGAGCCAGGGTTTTTTATAGAAGGAACAGGATTTTCATTGTTGGCAATAGGAATTCCTGATCCGTGACCAAGATTTTCTGATCCCTGACTACGATTTTCTGATCCGGAGATACGATTTTCTGATCTGCAACTACGATTTCCTGATCCTGAACTACGATTTCTTGATCTGAGATTACGATTTTCTGATCTCGGATTACGAAGCCCTGATATTAGAATACAAATTCCTGATCTTGGATTACAAATTCCTGATCCCGGAACAGGAAATCGACACTCCGGAACAGAAAATCGTAGTCCGGGATCAGGATGTCGAGACTTTGTTACTGCATAAAATACCTGACCCCATTTCCCCTGACCCCATTTCCCTATTATTCCTTATTTGCAAATTTCGGTTCAATTTTGACAATCATATATATCTTTCTGATTTGATTATCTTCACTTCTCTTAATGAACACAAAACGGTAAGACCCAACAAATCCGGGACCAGGTTGCCAATAGAATTTTTTTTCTTTGGAGTCGATAATCGAGCCAATTGGTAAAGGTCTGAGTCGATTTCCTGCTATCGTGCAACCCTCGATTTCAGAAGATTTTTTTGGAAAGTCAACCACCAACCTCTCCAACTCTTTTATGTTGATTACAAAAACACCTGATTCATCACCGCTGACCACTTCAGGTTCAATATCATCTTTTAAGCTTCTCTTGATTCTTATGGATTCCAGGTCATTAATTGGAATATCTACAATCTGAGATAATTGGGTGAATTTCTGAGTGGTAACTGCTTTACTGGGGCTTGAAGTTTGTGCCTTTGATCGAGAGTTTCCGGTATTCTGTATTGTAAAATATCTACAGCCAATTCCATCCGCATTGCCTGCATTGTCGGCGGCCACCCATTGGATGGTATGCACTCCGTTTTCATATTGAGTCGTGTCCAGGTAAAAATACCCCACCGCACCGTTACTATTGGCATAGTTGGGAAACAATCCGGCAATATCAGCCCTGTAAATATTATAGGTAGGATGACCGATATTAACTCCGTCTACATAAACATTGATAGTTGAGCCATCTGTAGGGATGCTGTTAGGTTGAGGAGTTAAAACCCAACCCCAGTTGATAAAGTCACTGCCGTAAGCAATGCCGCCCTGGGTGGGAGTATCAATAGCGCCAAAGGGTTTAATGGCACTGGCATTATCACAATTGATGGTTTTGGTTCCTAATGTTACCTGGTGCCCATCGGCGTCAGTGGCCACGGCATGTATTTTAAACGTATCGTTTCCTCCATTGGGCAGGAGATTGGTAAGCATCATATACCCCCAACCTGCCCTGTAATTCATTGGATAACCGGGAAAAGTTTCCGCGACATCTGGGCGCGCGCCTTCAACAAATACGGCATCTCCAATGTATACTTTACCACTTCCTTCACCGGGCACGGGATCACGATAGATTTTTACACTCTCAACTTCGATATCATCCAGCACCCACCCCGTTACCGGGATGCTGCTTCTTACGGTTGAATCGTCTAAAGGGGTGGAAAAATCGCCGAAAGGCGGAGATGTTTGATTTAAGTTGTATTCATTAAGAGTTACAGGAATTGTTTGAGGAGAATTTGAGGCATTCGTATCTGTTACGGTAATTGTTCCAGTGTATGAACCGGGTGTTAAACCTTCCGGATCAACTGAAACAGAGACGGAGCCTGGGCCCGTACCGGAGGTAGGTGTACAATTTAGCCAGGATGCATTGTTTGATACAGTCCAATCGAAAGTTCCACAGCTACTGTTGTTTATCATAAAGGATTGTGGATTTGAAAAAATTCCATTGGCTATAGCTGCGAAAATAAGCTGAGTTTTACTTAAGTCAATAATAGCCGGCCAATAACCGAATTCCAAATTCCTGAATTGGGTTGTCCAGGTAAAGATCTTCTCACAATTATATTGAGGCCAGGTAGATTGCGATTCGGTGGTTATACATAAAAAGAAGTCGTCACCCCAATCATCATGTTTTACTTTGGCAACGTCTAAATCACAAAGGTCTTCCTTTACATCATCTATAGTAATGGAAACCCATTTAAGAGTTTTAAAGTCAACAATCATTTCAAAACTATGCCAATTTGTATCTGGTTCTAACTTTATCTGGGTTTCGAATACACGAAAAGGATTAGTTAAACTATCGGATACCCCAGTATATACAAATATTTTTCCATAATCATCTGTCCAGGCATTTAATTTCCATAAAATGGAAAATTCCAAAGAATAGTTATCGGCTTCAAGTAGTGTATTGGTCCCATCGAAAAGTTGGATCATAAAGTGTACAGCTTCAGCGTTTTCAATTTGAGTATCATCGGGAGCAGGAAGGGTGGGCAATCGAAATTCCCCGGAATATTTGTAAGCCGCCAGCACAATATTTTTCCCATCAGGGAATTTATCCCAAAATTTTTTAGCCCCGATTGCATTCACCCAAATATGTTTTTTGTTTGGATTTGCAATCACTTCTCCGTAATCATCATAAGAAATAATCTTTGCGTCTTCTCCTTCAACTGCTGGCTCTGGACAATCTGTACCGCCGCCGGGATTTTCTTCGATAAAAGCAACATGTCCACTTAAATTTTTTGACGTATAAATAATTTCATATATTGGACAGTTTATTTCGCAATCTTGCGAATGCCCATCATACACAAAGCCCGACATAACAAAAACAATACTAAAAATTAAGACCGGCAAAATTCTCCCAATCTTTGAAGAAACACTAATTTTCTCATGTCTCATCGCTAAACCCTCCTTCCCTGTTCTGCATTTTTTCTTTCCATGCAGCAGGAATTTTTTATAATAGAAGAAATTATGTCAAAAGTCAATCGTTAATCGAATTTTTTTTTACCTGTTCCTAATTTTTCAACAGGACATCGGGTATGGGTGTATGGGGTCAGGTATTTTATCTCCCTTCGTGTCCTTCGAGCCTTTGTGATTTCAATAGTAAAAAAAATTTGAATCTTTTTCCTGTTTTTGCTATCATTTTACGGTGGAATTTAAAAACCATTTTCTTATGCCTTTTTTAAGTGCAACTACAAATGAAGCAAAAGAAGTGACACATGTCTAAAGGATATTTCAATTGGCTGCAAAAAGACGTGCCTGTGGGTGAAGTTGAAAAATACCCGGAAATAGATGCTAACGGCGAAACAACCGTAAAAGGGATGTATGTCGTCGGTGATTTGACCGGCATTCCTTTGCTGAAACTGGCAGCAGAAAGCGGCACCCAAATGATACATCAATTCCAGGAAGATTCAAAATTCCAGGATTTGAGAAAAAGCAAAGAAAAAGGAATACTTGATTTTGTGATCGTTGGCGCAGGACCGGCTGGTATCGCCGCCGGCCTGGAAGCGTTAAAACATAACTATGAATTCAAAATATTGGAATCCGCAAAAGCATTCAGTACCATTTGCAATTTCCCAAAAGGAAAACCTATTTATGCAGAACCCGAAGGCATCGAACAAATATCAGATTTAAAAATCAACGAAGGAGTTAAAGAAACCCTGATGGAAGAACTGCATCAGCAGATCAAAAATAAAAACCTCCCCATTGAAGAAGATAACAATGTGGATAATATTGTAAAACATAAAGATCATTTTGAGATTTTCACCAAAAAAGAAAAATATAAAGCGCTTCGGGTGATCCTTGCCATTGGCAAAACCGGGAACTCCCGGATGCTGAAGGTCCCGGGTGAAAACCTGGAAAAGGTGTTTAACCGGTTAATCGATCCCCAGGATGCCAAAGACCACGATGTCCTGGTAGTGGGCGGCGGGGATTCGGCCCTGGAAACCGCTGTAGCGGTTGCCGAGTATGCCAAATCCGTTACCCTGTCCTATCGAAAAGCCTATTTCTCCAGACCCAAACAAGGGAATGTTGAAAAACTAAACCAATTGAAGGAACAGGGAAAAATAAAATTACTCCTGGAAACCAATGTAAAAGGGATCACACCGGATAAAGTCACTCTAGTGGACAATGATAAAAAGGAAATTGTCCTGGATAACTCCATGGTTTTTGTGCTGATCGGAAAACAACTGCCCCTGGATTTCTTTAAAAAGATCAACGTCAAAATCGAAGGAGCACGTTCTGCAATTGAAAAATGGATGTTCTTTTTGCTGTTGATGTTTTCAGGGGTTATCTATTTTGGAAAATCCAGTGTCCGGGCCATTCTTTCTCATCCTATTTCCTGGGGCGATGTGTTCAGTGCCCTGGTTAACCCGGAATTTTGGGGGAAGTTTCTTCTCTATCCCTTTAAAGGGGGATTCTTTGAGAATGCCGACAAATGGAATTGGACCTCTTCGCTGTACGGGACTATCGGATATCTGTGCTTTATTGGTTTTTTAATTTCAGGAATCGTGGTGCTGGTTTACTTTCTAACGTCCATTAGAAATTATACCTCAACGTACTGGAAGAGCTTTAAGTATTCCTATTTCATTATTGCTGCGCTTTTCTTTGCCCTCATTTATTTCGGGTCTACTTATTTTGGGTTGAAGTTATTGGGCAAATCCCCCGGTTTCTGGTACACCTTTTTGTATTCGCTGACCATCTTGATTTTCGGGCTGCGGCGCATTTATGTAAAGCCCACCCGGTACATTAAACGCCAAACCTGGACCCTGATCCTGATCCAGGCATTCCCATTGTTCCTGCTGCCGGAAATCATTCTGCCTTTGTTAAAGGGATGGAATCTATTAGGCGGCGAGAAGGGATTTCTTTTGACGCAGGTGTTTCCGGGTGGTGATTTTGGGCATGCTTACCGCCTGATCCTGGCCTGGCCGTTGAATATTTACGGTCTTTTTGCCGATTCCATCACTACGTTCTGGTTGGTATATACGGTTGCGTTCAGCTTTTTGCTTATTCCTATCCTCAACTATCTGTGGGGTAAAGGCGCATACTGCGGCTGGATTTGCTCCTGCGGTGCATTGGCTGAAACCCTGGGGGATGAATACCGCCACCTGGCACCCCACGGCCCAAAAGCCAAGAAATGGGAAAATGCCGGACAGTGGGTCCTGCTGGCTATTTTTCTCATTACAGGTCTTAAACTATTAGCCGTATTGGGAGGCATTAACATTCCCATTATACATACGCCAAGACCACTGTTGCTGGATGTTTCGCAGATGATCTATTCTATTATAGTAGATGTGATCTTTGCGGGTGTGTTGGGTGTGGGCGTCTATTTCTTTATGAGCGGCAGGGTGTGGTGCCGGTTCTTCTGCCCATTGGCTGCATTGATGCATATTTATACCCGGTTCTCCCGTTACCGGATTTTTGCCGACAAGAAAAAATGCATCTCTTGCAATATTTGCACAAAAGTCTGCCACATGGGCATCGACGTCATGAGCTACGCCAATAAAGGAGTCCCTATGAATGATGTTGAATGCGTCCGCTGTTCCGCTTGCGTGGTCCACTGCCCCATGGATGTACTCTATTTCGGCTCGCAGCCAAAAATCGATTTGAATAACAAATACTACAAAACCCACGAACTACCCGAATGCAACAAATCCAAATGGGCCCTCGGCGAGGGCAGCCGCAGCAGGCGCATTCGCGCCATCTAAAGGTTTCCTTACCTGAACCAACTAGCCGGGAGAACTCTTTTAAAATTGATATGAGTCGAAAAGAGGGCTGTTGCTGCAAACGTTTGAGGAAACCTTCAGCTTGCTTTCTTCTCTTTTTTTTCTTCGTGCTTTTAACCGCATGTAATGCCTTCGTGGCTAAAATTAGAATTCTTGAAAATTGGCATTTTTTCTTGACATTTTGCTCAATGTGCGATAAATAATAGCCTTTGATGTTTAAAAATAAACAAAAAGGAGTTGAACGATCATACGGATGCGGAGTGCCCTGAAATATTTTGTTGTGATTGGAGTTGTTTTAGCGCTTGCTGCAGCGCCAGAAGCTTCGATAGAAGCATCACCTGCTAAAAAAGGGAAACGAAGACGGTCATTCATCATTGATTACCAGAAACATTTAAATAGGCGATTTAAAAAGGTTGCCCGTAAAAGTACCAGCTTTATTATTATTCATACGTCGGAAGCAGGGCTTGCCAGTACATTGAGGACGTTATCAAAAGGAAAAAGCGTGGGGCGGTACCGCACCATTGGGGGGCATACCAATTATCTCATTGCCAGGGATGGGCAGATTTATCGGATCCTGCATCACTATTATCGTGCGGACCATGCAGGACTCAGCATGTGGAACGGCTTGGAAGATATCAGTTCTCATTCCCTTGGCATTGAACTGGTGGGATATCATTATGGTACCATTACCAGTGAACAATACCGCTCACTTACCCGGCTTTTAGAGATATTGCAGCGGATGTACAATGTGCGTGACAAAAATGTGCTGACCCACAGCCAAGTGTCTTACGGTAGACCCAATATGTGGTTCCGGCGTCCACATCGAGGGCGGAAACGATGTGCACTTAATTTTGAACGAGAGAAAGCCGGACTTAAAGGTGAATGGAATTATGACCCGGATGTCCGTGCCGGCCGCCTGGCCAGGGACCGCCATATCTATGCCATGTTCTACAAAAAACACAAAACCGTTAAACCCGCGGAGCCTTCACAAAAAGACATTATTACTACTTCAGAACCCGCAGAAAAACCCGTAACCATTACTCCGACAAATGCCGGTTCAACTGAAAAAATAATACCTTCCAATGTGATCGGTAAGTATAATACCGCCTGGAACATTGCCGGGGAAGATTACGACGATCCCTCTACCCTGTATGTGCTCCCGGATAATCAAACCATTAGAGGGGACCGCCTGGAGAAAGTAATCGGCTGGGACCGCATCCCCACAGGAACGCGGGTGCTGCTTAACCAGCCCCCGGGTCTGGAAGAAAAAAAAGGACCAATCTTTGAAGTTACCAGGGAATATACTGCCTGGAGTTTTGCCGGAGAAAACTATCAAAAACCCACCACTATCTACTTTTTACCCGCTGGGAGACTCAAACCGGGAAATCAGATTTCAGACTGGGACTCTCTCCCTGATGGCACCCGCATGATCATTGGTTACAAAGGCCCCTTTACTATTCGAGCGAGAAGAGGCCAGACACCATGGGGTATTGCCGGCAGGGCTCATAATCACCCGGAGACGGTTTATTTCATCCCGGGGAAAGGTCTGATCACTGGCGATCAAGTCAAAGATTTCTCTGATCTCCCTCGAGGTTCAAAGCTTTTCTTAAAAATCAATAATTGACAATTGACAATTCACAATTCACAATTCANNAACAATTCAAAATTCACAATTCACAATTCACAATTCACAATTCAAAATTCAAAATTCAAAATTCAAAATTCTTACTTTCCTACCTTCTCACCTTTTTTGGGCAGGTGTTTATCTTCTAAATGGGAAATTTTCATCAACCATTTGTTGAACAGCAGTTCTACTTCCGGTTCAGGGCCGCTTCTATTGGACAGTACTTTGGCTAATATAACCGTATTTGGGTGGTTATCTTTGAAGGTTTCCGGCATTTTTTCAGCGTTTCTGAAGGTGTAGTTATAGAACCGTGACTTGAACGAGTCATTGACATTTGAACCGATAAATCTTGATTTTGAATAATTTTGCAGCCCGATGATGAGATTGCTTACCTGTTTTGGGTCTCCTATATCCTTTAAGTAATCCACTGATAGCATATCATATTCGGGTATGTTTTTTTCTTCGGCTGCCAGTTGAGCGCCCACGATAAATGGAAATTGCATCTCATGGCTCAGTTCTACCAGGATTTCACAAATCTCCGTTGTCTGCTGCTGACGTGATAGTTCCGTTGGCACATCCTTTAGCCGTACAGCTTGAAGATAATCGATGAATACAGCGCACAGGGGTAAAGTACTGTTAAACGCCCGGATAGAATCGATTAAATCAGTGATGTTGTAGTTGGTATCAATCACATGAATCCTGGAGGAAACCTCTAAAAAGTTTTTCAGACCTTTATACTCAGGCTCTTTTTCTGCTTTATCTTTAAGAGTATTGATTTCCCGGGTTTTGAATTCGTATTTCCATCGTTTAAAGTTCGTGTTAATTCCTTCCACATTGTCAGGAGCTTTTGAAAAAGGCGTTTCACCGCACATATTGATTAGTTTTATTTCAATATCTTGCTTGAATTCTCCATAGGAGTAATATAAAAAGTGTTTTTCCGGATAATTATGAGACATATTCAGGATCATGTTCAACATAAATACGGTTTTCCCATGACCGGCACTGCTGGTGATCAGGGTTAATTTACGCTGAGGTATACTGATCCAGCGATCCAGGCTAGAAAATCCGGTTAATAACTCTTCNNATCTTCCATCAAGCTTTCCACTGCGAAAGGCTCAGCATCTCTTAAAAAGTTCCTGTTAATCCTTAATTTTTCTTCATTGGTTCGATTCATAAAAGGCGTCGAGATTAGCTTGGATACATAGCTCGCCTCCAGGTCCTCCGGGCTGACTTCCGGCACCTCTGCCAACTCCTCTTGCAATTTTTTCTGGATATCTTCTTTGCCGAAAAACAAGGCGGTTTTGGCACCGGTGGTATCACCTTTACCGGTCATTTCAGCACTGGCGCTGTCACTTTCACTTTCAATGGTAACGGTTGGGGATGTGCCTGCTTCTGCTTTTTTCTCACTTCTGACAGTGGGTTGGTTTGAGACAGTTATGTCTTCATCTGCCGCTTTGGTGGCGTCCGGACTGATCAATTTTCTCTTATCCATAATATCCTCCGTTACAATTATATTCCAAATTGAAAGTTTTTTCAATTCCCCCGCGAAGGAGCAAGAATGCGTCATTTTTTGTCTATGTTCTTGATTTTTTCTTATCTCTATCTTAAAATACAGGATTAAAAATTCGTTTACGTTGTTTTATCTTTGTGTCTTTGTGCTTTTGTGGCTTAAAAATGGAGTTGAAATGATGAAATTAAAAGTAAAATTAATCGATAAACGGGCTATTTTACCGCGTTATGCGCATCCGGGTGATGCGGGTTTGGATTTGTTTTCACTGGAACGGAAAGAAATACACCCGGGTGAGAGTGTACTTATTCGAACCGGTATTGTCATTGAATTGCCGGAAAATACCGAAGCCCAGGTCCGTCCCAGGAGCGGGTTGGCGCTGAACCACCAGGTGACGATTCTAAACACACCGGGAACCATCGACTATGGATACAGGGGCGAAGTAAAAGTCATTATGATCAATCACGGCAAAAAAAACGTCATTGTTGAAGAAGGCATGAAAATCGCCCAGATGGTGATCAAACCGGTGTTGACGGTGGATGTCGTCCAGGTGGATGAGTTGACAGAGACCGGACGAGGTGAGGGTGGTTTCGGCTCCACAGGTTTGTGAATTTGCCTTAAAACTAAATTTTATTATTTCCCATCCAGGACATTACGTATAACCCTGGCGAGCTCCTCTTTTATAAAAGGCTTCATTAAAAAAGCTTGTATTCCCTGGGCCTTGAAGTTTTCTTCATTGACACTTTCACTGAAACCAGTGCACAGGATGATGGGAATATCGGGTCTCACTTCCCTGATTTTTACAGCCAATTGAAGCCCTGTCATATTGGGCATCGTCTGATCAGTGATAACCAGGTCAAACTTTCCCGGGGCTGCACGGAATGCCTCCAGGGCTTTAATACTGCTGGTTATCATCTTCACTTTATAGCCGAAATGTTCCAGCATTTCCACTCCCAATTCGGCTAATATGGGCTCATCATCGATAAATAGAATGTGTTCACTTCCCCGCAGTTCTATTTCTGTTTGATCGATTACAGTTTTCATTTCTTTTTCTTCCGTAACCGGCAGGAAAATATTAAAGGTTGTTCCTTTTCCCGGTTGGGAATAAACCGTAATATCGCCTTCACAGCTTTTGATAATTCCATGAACCACAGCCAGGCCCATGCCGATGCCTTCTCCTTCTCTTTTGGTGGTGAAATAAGGTTCAAAGATTCGGCTCAAAATTTCCGGGCTCATGCCGTGCCCGGTATCGCTGATGGTTAACTGCTGATAACGGCCGGAAACCAGGCTGCTTCGGCCGATGGTACCGGCTTCATACTCTATCTCCTTTAAAGCAACGTGAAGAATCCCCCCTTTCTCCCTCATGGCATGGCCCGCGTTTGTGCAAAGGTTCATGACTACCTGGTGGATTTCGGATCTGTCTGCTATCACCGGCATGGTCATTTCCGGGACATCTTGATTTATCTCTATGGTAGAGGGCAGTGTCGAGCGCATCAATTTTAACACTTCATTGACAACTTCATTTAACCAGAGGGGCTTCCGGTCTTTTTCACTCCTCCGGCTGAAAGTCAGGATATGTTTAACCATCTCTTTTGCACGATGAGAGGCAGAAAGTACTCGGCTCAGATTGGATTTCGCTTTACTTTTTTCGGTGAGCATGGCCATTGTCAATTCCGTGTACCCTAAAATAGCACTCAGAATATTATTGAAGTCATGGGCGATCCCGCCAGCAAGCGTGCCAAGGGATTCCATTTTCTGTGCCTGACGCAATTGATCTTCCAGTTTTTGTCTCTCCTCTTCAATTTGTTTACGAATGGTTATATCCATTAAAATGCCCTGGATGGCCGGCCTGTGCTGGTAAATAATAGGGGTGTCCAACACCTCGATATCGAAGATGGTGCCATCTTTTTTAATGCCTTTAAATTCATACATGCGTGTGGCTTTACTCCATTTCTCTTTGATAAGCAGTTCCTTCATCTGTTTTCCCAAAACCTCTTCAGGGCTTTGATAGCCAAAGATTTCAGCAAACTTTTGGTTGCAAAATTTAATGAAATGGTCCTGGGTAATGTAGATCCCCACCAACGAGTTATTCACCAATTGCCTGTATTTTTCTTCGCTTTTTTCCAGGGCTTCCTGGGTTAACTTTCGCTCATTTATTTCTACCTGCAATTCTTTTGTCCGTTCCACTACCTTATTCTCGAGGTTGATGTTTAATTCCTGCAATTCACTGGAATAGGTTTCCAGGTTTTCAACCATTAAATTAAAAGATGCTGCCAGGTTTCCGACTTCGTCATTTGATGAAAAAGTGGCTCTTCTGGATAAATCACCGCTGGAAATTTCCTCGATGGTGCGAACCATCTTTTTTAGCGGCCTCGTAATCACCGTGCTGATAAAGAAAACCACCAATACTCCCAATACAAAGATTACTGAACTCACCGATGCAATTGTCGCTCTACTGCTGGCTACCTGGGACCTGAGGTTCTCTAAGGAGATTCCTAAAAAGAGCATGCCAATTTGCTTTTTATTGTGAATAATGGGAGTCATGGTACGATAAATCAATTCATCTTCAGAGATCGGGTTTTTGTTAGATGGAAATTCGTAGTCCACCCTGACTGCTGTTTGATAATTAAACTCTGAAAAGACTTCGCCTTTACTATTGTAAACCAGCAAATAAACGATATCCCTGTCTTGTTTTACACTTTCGAGGATGTTTTCCATATCCCTTTTGTCTTCAAACAACAGGGTAGAACTTATATTAAATGCTGTTACCGCGATAATACTCTGCGCCTTATCTGCAGTGGACTTTATTGCCTGTTTTTCAAACTTGAGAGGGAAATAAGCGTATATAAAGGCAGAGATAATTCCCACCATTAGTGTAAAGACAATGATAAATTTTGTGCCAATGGTGGTCCTGAATTTGAATCCTCTAAAGATTTTAAAAAAATTCTTCATCCTTTAGTCCCCCTTGCTTTATTTTATTACTTTTGCCAATTTCAGTAATCGTGAGCTGAAATCGGCACCTTCGGATTGAGCGGCGCTCAGGTTGATGATAATTAAAGGATTCCCTCCTTTGGAGCCGATACTTACACTAATTCCCGATTCGCAGTACCGGGGCACGCCGGTTAAACTGGTCAGTCCAAGTGAACGGCTGATAGATGCCAGGGATTCCAGGGAAACAGCCCGTAAGGGGGTAATATATATGATATCTACCTTGCTTTTTTCCAGGGTGGTTTTTAATTCCGACAGGCTGCCTAAGGGAATAGAAATATAACGGAAGGGCACATCATCGATGTGATGGGTTGACAATCTACTTAGATAATCTTCCACCTGGTTCTTGATGTTAAGCGATTTACGAAATCTTTGCTGGTAAACAATACCCATAACAATTTCGTCTCCTACCCGTTCTTTAAGATTTCGATCAAATGATAAAATTTTCAGGAAAAGGGGAATATGGATATCTACCGGGGTTTCCATTTCTTCCGGGAAAGGGGCAGCGGCACGACCCCCCGGGAAGACCGGTAAGAGTAGAAACATAATAAGCAGGAAGAATTCAATATAACGATACCCCTGCCGTTGGGTAATTCCTTTAAATACCGGCAATTTATTCAAATCGCTCATTGCACTTCAAGTCCATGTCTAAAGAATGAAACGTTAAAATATGTACTCCAGTTTTAGAGTAAAAGTGCGGCCGTCTTGAAGCAGTGAATCCTGTATATGTTCATAACCACCGGGAGTCCGGTATGCAACAGCAAATAAATTTTTTATTTGAAATGAGAATTTGAAATGATCGAATAATTTTTGCGAAGAGAGATGAAGATTTGTTAAAAGATACGGTTTTGTTTTGACTCTATCGAGGGTTATGCGATTGGATTCATAAAATGTTTCCAGGGAAGCGAAGAAATGTGTGAATATAGGAACCGATAAACCCAGTTTGAAGAGGTGGGAAGGGGAGTTGGTGATTTTTTCATCCTCGATGACATTTTTGTTGTTTTGAAGATTGTAGTTAACGTATCCTTTAAAACCGTTTTTCAACCTGATATTTAATTCGGCTTCGACTCCTTTACCCCTTACTTTTTCAAGATTTTGAAACTGTAGTAATCCGTCTGACGGGTCTTCCACCTGTTCGATCAATCCTCTCATCTCAAATGTGTATAGGCATAGAATTCCCATTATATTTTTACTAAATTGATGTTCCACCACTGCTTCAACGGTATTTATTTTTTCAGGTTTTACAAAGGGGTTTGCCTTGGCTTCATCTTCAGATTCATAATAGAGTGCATAGAAATCGGGTGCGCGGTAGGCATTTCCAAAAAGCAGTTTCAGGGCTGTGAACCTGGAGGGATTATATATCACGGCAGCCCTGGGACTTAGAGACTCACCGCGACCATCATGTTTATCATAGCGAACGCCCAGGGTGACGGATAGATTTTGCAGGAACTGGTACTCATCCTGGACATAGAAGGCGAATTGCTGGAAAGGGTAATTTTGATCGAAAAGGATGCCATAATCATCCCAGGATTTGTAAAGAGAGCGAAAATGTTTCTTGTATTCGCCCCCTATAATCAATCGGTTATTGGCTCGAATGTCCCAATTAAATTGTGTTTCAATCCCAATCCATTCCCCGATGGATTTCTCTTCGAATAGTACCTGATAGTCCGGGTCATCATAGGGAAAGTCGCCCTCGTAGAGATAATAGTAGTAAGAACCGCGCATCATAATTTTCTTGTCATAACTGATATTTCCCTCATACTTAAGCTCAATAAGACCTCGAGTATCAAGGGTTTTATTACGATCATCATTAAATGCTGTTTCATAAGATGCAGTAGGAACAGCCTTTTCCCGGGAAGAAATGATGCCTTGCAGGGAGAAGTTCTTATAGGTTAGAGAAGTAAAAACCCCCCAATATTCATCCCAATCAAGGCCCTCTGCGATTCCATTATTGGTTGCCGGGTCATCGTATTCTTCGAAATAGAGGTCTTGCCCCTTAATTTTTCCCATGAGCCCTGAAATTAAAACGTCCGGTCCATTCTTAAACTCTTTGCCAAATCTCATTCCTCCCTGGATTTTACCGTAACTTCCAGGTTGAAACGTCATCTTTAACCCATCGACTGTTTTTCCTTTTTTGGTAATGATATTAACCACGGCAAGCATGGCATTGGTGCCGTAAAGTGCTGATCCGGGTCCCCTGACAATTTCAATTCGTTCGATTGCATCTAAATCAAGTCCCAATTCAGGGCCAATGTATGAGGCCCCCCACACATTATCATTGGTGGGATTGCCGTTTAGCAGCAGCAGGATCCTGTTATTATAATCGGTGGGTCTGCTGAACCCCCGCACACCTACATAGTTGTAATTACGATCATTGGTAATATAAAAACCTCTAACTCTCATCAAAACTTCATCCAACGTCCTGTAACCAAACTGTTCGGTTTCGTCCGAGGTGATAATGGTAACTGAAGCCGGCGCTTCGCTTACGGTCTGGCTGTATTTTGAGGCCGTGCTAATATTAACATCCAGCAGCTTCTTTAATAAATCTTCATCTTTTTTTTGCACGTCTTGCCCACATAAACCCGCCTTGAATAGAAAAAGGCCGTATACAACCGCTAATAATAATATGGATTTCCCTTTTATCCTCATGGTTTTCTCCGTTATATTAAAATCATAAATACAACCTCTCTTACGTAACTATATTATTAGAAATCGAAATGTTTTTCAACTCTTTTTTCTAAAAAGGTGAATCGGGAAAAATAATTTTTTCTTTTTTTCCTTTTTCAAAGGCGTTTAGCTTTAATAACCACATGCCAATACCTGCGGCACCCTGCATTAACCCGGTTTGGGCCAAAAGCAGATCGGGTTTCACACGGTGTTCGGCTTGAATCCACTTTAATCCTTTCCCTTCGGGTGCGGCTTTTTTCAATATATGGTTGGTGACTTTTTTTGAGAAAGCGATATAGTCTTTGTTTTTGGTTATCCGGTACAGGTCCAGGAAGAATTCCGCCACCCCGGCTGCGCCGCAGCAGCGGCTCACATTGTTCCAATACCCCGGGGTTTGTTTTTCCGGTATTCCACTCTCCAGGATGGCATTGGCAGATTTTTTTACCCAATCGAGCCAGGTTTTGTCTCCTGTCACTTCATATAACCGATAAAATAATCGCGCTGTACCTACCGGGCCATGACACCATCCCAGGTAATACAGGTCTTTTCCATCCGGTTCATGATGAAAAATCAGGCAGGCATCCCCTTCTGTTTTGGCAATGGCCAGAAGATATTTTGCCCCGGCCAGTGCACCATCTAAAAATTCTTTTTTCTTTGTATGTTGATAGAGGGTTGCTAAGAAGTAAGCAATCCCGGCGGTTCCATGGGAAAAATTGGGCATTAATTTGGGGTAATCGGGGGACATGAACCATTTCAAGCCGTTCTTTTCCGGTATCCCCATTTCCAACAGCCTGGTACCGGCTTGAGCAGCAAGGTCATAAATAGTCGGGTCTTCAAGCTTTCGGGCAATATAGAGCAGAAACAACCCGGTTCCGGCACTTCCGCTGATGATGTCTGTATACTTATCCCATTGAATACCCTTTCCCTTGTTTTCCGCACCAGAGCGAATCAATTGGATACATTGACGGACACCATCCCGGTATTTTTTCTTACCTGTGGCCTTGAAGGTTTCCTCCAGGACGAACCCGACACCGGCAACTCCTGTGTATAAACCCATGTTTTTCTCCTCAGAAGTAGAAGCTAAAAGATGGTTCGCACCTTCACACGCATCTTCCAGGTAACTTTTATTGCCGGTGGAATAATAGGTTTCAAGAAAGAATAAAACCACACCGGGTGTGCCGGCGTAGAGGTTTTTGCTAACCGACTTCAGCTCCCCTGGAACCCCTGGCCATACCACACCGTCAGGTGTTTTTACGGCAGAGGATTTAATCCATTCTGCCGCCTGGAGTGCTTTATCAAGATAAAGACTTTCCGCATCGTTACATCCCGCCGCAATGCCGGCGGAGAAGACGATTATTAAAAGTAAGGAAACAACAGTGATATACTGTAATCCCTGGTTTTCTTTGATCTTTTTCTTTTTCATTTTTTCTGCCTCATCAAGAATATCGTTTTTTTGCTTTAAGGTTACCAAACCTGGTAGAGAATTGCAACAATTTCAGCCGCTTTTTTTTAGCCGCAAAGGTGAACGAAGGGTTAATTTCTTTTTTTTTTTTAGCCACGAAGGTACACGAAGGTACACGAAGAAAAGAAGAAAAGTTGAGAAGGTCCGAATATTGACATTTAGCGAATATTTCAATATAATCTGTAGCGTTAGTTAGCGCAAATTTGAAAATATAATATAGATAAAGGTATTTAAAGATTGACTATTGATATTGAAGTGATGAAGGTTGAAGGATGAACGTTATAATATACGGGGCCGGTAAAGCAGGTCAATACCTCACGCGGGTACTGACCATGGAAGGACATGAATTAACGGTCATCGAACCCAACATTGCCACATGCGAAAAATTAAGATCCCTTTACGATATTTCCCTTATAGAGAGTGGGGGCATCCGGCGGGATGTCTTCAACCAGGAAATATTCGAATCGTGTGAGCTTTTTATTGCTGTGGGTCCGGTGGATGAGATGAATATCATGGCCTGTTCCGTGGCTAAAAAGGTGGGGGCGGAGAAAACCGTTGCCCGGGTCAGGAATGAAGAATTTGCTAGGATGAATAATTTGGTGGATTTGCATTCGCTGGGGGTGGACCTGGTGATTCACCCGGAAAAAGAACTTGCTAAAGAGCTTTTGAACCTGGTATTGCATCCCAATGCCATCGATGTCTATGAATTGTACGGCGGTAAAATATTAATTGTCTCCCTTATCATAAAAGAAGATTCACAAATAATCGGAAAATCGTTGGCAAATATCAGCAAAATTTATGACCTATCAAACACAAGGGCTGTGGTTGTTGAGAAAGGCCCTAAAATCATCATACCCAGGGGGAATTATATTGTAAAAGCAGGGGATAAAGTTTATGCCATTGCCCAAGAAGAAAACGTGGCCACCGCATTCAAAGTTGCCGGATACAAAGAAGAAAAGAATAAAGATATCATGATCAATGGCTGCGGTACAATTGCTCAAACCATTGCAGAAGCACTGGAAAAGACCGGGAAGTTTAATACAAAAATTATTGTCAATGATGAGACCAAAGCCAATCTATTTTCGGAATCCTTTCCCAACAGCCTGGTGGTGTACGGCGAAGCCACAGAGGTCGATATCCTGGCAGCCGAAGGCATCATTGATATGGATTTTTTCCTGGCCCTAACAGACAATGATGAGGCCAACATGGTCTCTTCCCTGCTGGCCAATCACTTGCAAGTGAAAAAAACCATCACCCTGATTGAAAAGACCGATTATTTCCCTATCACCAAAATCATTGGCTTACAGCGGTGTATTAATAGTTCTATTGTCACTTCCAATGCTATTATGCGGTTTGTCAGGCATGGTAATATCCTGTCTTCTTCAATGTTAAAAGGCATCGATGTCGAGGTGATTACCTTCAAAATCACAGACAAAAACCGGTACCTTGAAATACCGCTGCACAAAATTAAGCTTCCTAAGAACTGTATCATCGGGGTTGTTGTACGAAACGGCAGAACGTTTGTGCCTGCCGGTAAAAGTAAGATCAAACCGGGAGATGAGATTGTGATTTTTGCCGAGAGGGCATCTGTTTTAGAAGTGGAAGAGATGTTTGCCAGATGACACGAACATTAAATATTCCTTCTGTCCTGCATGTGCTGGGATTCTTGATCTTTATCCTGGGGGTGATGATGGTGATCCCCCTGGGGATTTCTTTGTATTTTAAAGACGGCACCAGCACCGGGATATTATTTGCCATGTTTACAGCTGCCGCTGCCGGAGGTTTGCTTTTTCGCATGTTTAAACAGGAAAGAGAGTTGGGTTTACGTGACGGTTTTCTGATTGTCGGGTTGGGCTGGTTTTTAATGGCGTTGTTCGGTGCGCTGCCTTATTTTTTCAGCGGTGCCATTTCAACCTTTACAGATGCTTTTTTCGAATCCATGTCCGGTTTTACCACCACCGGGGCCACGATTTTAAACGACATCGAACAGATGCCTCAAGCATTACTTTTCTGGCGTGCCTTTACCCACTGGATCGGCGGTATGGGTATTATTGTTCTTTCCCTTGCTGTCCTGCCTTTATTGGGTGTCGGCGGTATGCAGCTTTTTAAAGCCGAAGTACCCGGACCCACGGCTGATAAATTAACCCCCAGGATAACTCATACCGCCAGGATCTTGTGGCTGGTCTACGTAGGTATCACGTTCCTGGAGGTCATACTTTTAATGTTTGGCGGCATGAATTTACTGGATGCTTTTTGCCATTCTTTTGCTACCATGGCAACGGGTGGGTTCAGTACGCGAAACGCCTCTATCGGTGCGTTTAATTCCGCCTATTTCGATTATATTATTACGTTTTTTATGTTTGCCGCGGGCGTCAATTTTGCCCTGCATTATAAATTCATTACCAGAAAATTCGACGCCCACTGGAAAGACTATGAATTTAGAACTTACCTGACGATCCTTTTGGCAGTTGCAGCCATCATAACGTTATGCAATCTTTTGAGGGGGATTTACACCAATCTCTTCGATTCGGTGCGTTATGGTCTTTTCCAGACTGTATCTATCGGCACCACCACCGGGTTTGGCACCGCCGACTATGAAACCTGGACTCCGGTGGCGCAAATTTTATTGTTTATGCTGATGTTTATCGGCGGTTCTGCGGGTTCCACCGGCGGGGCCATGAAAGTGGTGAGGATTATTATTGTTGTCAAATATGCCTATAACAGCTTAAAGAAATTGATTCATCCCCAGGCAGTGATTCCCCTGAGGGTAGGGACCCGCGTCATTCCCAAAGAAGTAACCCATTCAGTCATCGGTTTTTTTCTTCTTTATGTGTTATTGTTTGTTTTGGTTTCGATTATCATGGCATTCCTGGGACTGGATTTGTTAACCTCGGCAGGAGCCGCTGCTTCCTGTTTGGGTAACATCGGTCCCGGTTTAGGCAGTGTGGGCCCCACGGATAATTTTGCCTTTATTCCTATACCCGGCAAATGGATACTGGCAATCAGCATGATGGTGGGCCGGTTGGAGATATACACCGTCCTGGTGATTTTCACCAAAGGTTTATGGTCAAAATAGTTTTTAGCCGCGAAGACACTTACAGTGCGGTCAAAAACGCTAAGGGACGCGAAGGAAGAAAAGGAAGAAAGCAATGAAAAAGATATATCTTGTTCGGCATGGTGAGACTGAATCCAATATAAAAGGCATTTTCAGGGGGCGGTTGGACATACCGCTTATGACCGGGAGCGCGGGTTTACGTTGGTCAAGTTAAATGACACGCATCATTTAGAAGATACGGTCATGGAATGGTATTAGTTCAGTAGGAAGTAGGAAGTAGGTAGTAGGTAGTAGGTAGTTTTATAACCTGCAACCTGCACCTGTCATTTGTAATCAATTGCCCATTGATTGACCGTTTCAATAATTTCTTCCACGGTTTGTTTTAATTCCGGGCCCATTTTTTTGTATTCATCCGGGTATTGGTCCCGCATGAAATACATCAAAGCATAATAGATAGGTTTATATTTTTCTCTGATAATTGAAAAAAATTGGCAGGCAAAGAAATCACCGTCACCCGTTTTCCGAATAATAACCATAGTAGCGTATAAGGGATTCGTAGGGATTGGGAATATGAAGGCAGACCCGGTGGAGAAACTCAACAGCATCCAACACCTCAAAATTACGCTTCTTACCCAAATGCATCGTGGATTTGTAAATCACTGATCCGGTATCTTCTTCATACCTGATCTTATCAGCAAAAAAATGTGGGAGGTACAATATATTGAGCAAGTTTTTCCAGCTCCTTTGAATGATTTTCTTCTACCATCACCTCATTATAAACAGAGAAACTTCTATTTTTGAATTTTTTTGTTGAGGCTAATGAGTGGATTTAAAAAAATAACAAATTGCAAAGCACCATTATATTAACTGATGTCTTAAAAGAAACTTGATCAGAAGTTGAAAAAAGAGATAATAAAATTTTTCTTGAATTCAGAGTCGCCACCACTTAAATTTATTTTTTAACCAACCCCCAGTCCAAATGCTGCTATATAATCTAAAATTGTTTTATGTATATCCTGGGTTATTAAACCACTTTTTGATAGATTAACATTTTTTTCTGCCTCACCGATCGGTATTCTCAAGAACCATTCGTTGGTTTTTTGATCATAAAATACATAGGCTAAGTTTTCAATAAAAATAGGATTATTATAATCAAAAACCCAATCTGATTTCATTAACTCAAATAGTTTTCTATCGGGTGTTGTCCCTACAATCCAGTTGGGTAATTCGTTTAAGGCATCAAAAACAAATTTATCTGGATTTTCATCCGGATTTATTCTGATTTGTCTTTCATCCCGAATTCTTGATTGAGTAGGAATTTCTAGAATCCACCCCATACCATATTCATAATTTGACCCTCTGTGATAATAAATAATTGCATTCCTATTACGGAGGGTAATTGGATTTTCCTCATTATATTCTTTATTTGAATGCATGAGATCATAAATATGTTTTTTTTGTGGATCTACTTCAATTGCTTGCTCTTCTATTAAAAGCTTCAAGCGTGCAAACTCTCTCCAATCAATTTTGTTAATCACCAACCTGGCTTTCTCCCTGATATCTTTTATCTCATCTTCTAGGGCGATAGTCATTAATGGTTCAACCGCTCTTTTATCCTTTATTTTACCAAGAGCTTCAACTGCCCTTTCACGAACATAGGTATTCTCATCCTTTAGAGAATGAATTAGTGGTTCAACCGCTCTTTTATCATACATTTTACCAAGAGCTTCAACTGCCACTTCACGAACATTGGCATTCTCATCCTTTAAAGAATGAATTAGTGGTTCAATCGCTCTTTTATCCTTTATTTTACCAAGAGCTTCAACTGCCCCTTCACGAACACGGGCATTCTCATCCTTTAAAGAATTAATCAGTGGTTCGACTGCTCTTTTGTCTCCTATTTTCCCCAATACTTCAATGATACTACAAAGGGGATATCCTTTATAATCATGAATGGAATCAATTATTAAACTAACCACAAACTTTCCTTTTTCTGACAATTCTTCTATAGCTGATTCGATTGGATCATCGCCTCCCATTACACGATAACCTTTATCATTTTTAAGGATTTTGAGTAATGACTCAATTTCTTCCTTAAACACAAACTTTCCAAACTGCGGTTGTTCTTTAGAGTCCAATTTATGGAACGCTACTTTTCGGACTTCAGGATCAAAATCATTTTCGATTATGTCTATAAATAAATCATGCCATTCAGAAGTATTCAACTTCTCCAGTATCTTTTTTCGTATGAACCCCACCTTTTCTTTTTTCAGGATGTCGGCAAGAACTTTCTGGTCAGTGAGCTTCTCCATCGCTGTATTTCGAACATTCCGATCTTCATCCATTCTGGCTATGCCGGCGAGCATGGACTGATCTTCTAACTTCTCCACCGCGGTTTCACGCACCTTGCATTCTTTATCGTTCTTTGCGATCTCTGAAAGTAACTTCTGGTCACTAATTTTTTTAATCGCAGTTATTCGTACTTCAAAATTATTATCGTTCTTGGCGATATCCGAAAGCATCTTTTGGTCGCTACTTTTTTCAACCGCAGCTATGCGTACCTCAAAATTATTATCGTTCTTAGCGATATCCGAAAGTTTCTTCCGGTCCTCGAGTCTCTTCACCGCGTCAAGGCGTTTGCTCAGATCCGAATGCTTCCACCTAGGTCTGAATAGATCTTTTAATCCCACGATTGGCCTCCTTGAAAAACACCATAGAAAATTCCTTTTTTAATCATAGCGAAATATTAAAGGAATGATGGGCAATTGGCAATAGATTTTTGGAACAATTATTCAATTATTTATGTTATGGTGTCAATAGGCATATTTTTTCACCTGATATCAAAATTTCAGTAATTTATCACTATTTATTAAGCCCAAACTTTGGCTCAATACTTATTACGACTTCTCTCTTGCTCAAGTCACCATGTTTATCTTTCATAACAACCACCAGCCGGTAATCACCAAAAAATCCCGGCACCGGTGCCCAATGGAATATACCACTCTTAATGCTGGAGTCAATGGGTAAGGGCCTAAACCTTTCTCCTACTAATAGATAACCAGTTACCTCCGATTCCTTCTCAGCCAATTCTATTTCAACTTTTTCCAGCTCTTTGATGTTAATTCTGGCAATGCCTTTCTCATCGGGTGTGATTATCCGGTGTTCAATATGTTTGCCATAACCCTGTTTTACCATCATTGGATATGAAAAATCCAAAGGCAATTCCGATATCTGCGGAAGATCAAACCAAATCATCTGAGTACTGGCGCTTCTTGCTCGACTACTTCCTGTATTCTGTATCGTAAAATACCTACTTCCAATTCCGTCGGTATTACCACCGGTATCGGTAGCAGTCCATTGGATGGTAAGTACTCCATTATCATAAGCAGTTGTATCTATATAAAAATATCCAGCAGCACCATCTGTGTTATTATAATCTGGAAATAATTGTGCAATATCTGACCGGTAATTGTTATAATTGGGCTTTCCGATATTAATTCCATCCACCCAGACTTTGAGGCTGGAGCCGTCCGTTGGAATTGTGTTAGGCTGTGGGGTCAGTACCCAGCCCCAATTGATGAAACTGCTGCCTGAAGCAGTTCCCCCCTGGGTGGGGGTATCAATCGCACCAAAGGGTTTGACAGCATTGGTGTTGTCAACAATGATTGTTTTCATTCCCAATGTGACCGTATTACCCTCAATATCTGTAGCAATAGCATGTATCTTAAAGGTTCCATTACCGCCATTGGGCAGAAAGTTAGTGAGCATCATGTAGCCCCAACCGGCCTTGTAGTTCATAGGGTAATTGGGAGAGGCTTGTTCCACATCCGGACGGGCCCCTTCCACAAATACCGCATTGCCGATATAAACCAAATTTCCAACCTCTCCTCGATATATTTTCAAACTTGCTACACCAATGTCATCTAAAACCCATCCGGTCACTGCAATACTGCTGCTAACTGTTGAAACATCAAGCGGAGTGGCAAAGTCTCCAAAAGGAGTAGAGCTCATGCCAGACCCATATATATATAAACTAACAGAAACAGTTTGCGGAGAATTTGATGCATTAGAATCTGTAATAGTAATGGTCCCAGAATACGTTCCAGCAGATAATCCAGAAGGATCAACCGAAACAGTAACATTGTTTGATCCAGCGCCAGAAGCAGAAATGGTAGGGTCAGGTGTTTTATTTCCTTGTCACGCAGGTGACTAGTGGTCTATTCAGGGTAAATATTTACCTGGCCCCATCTAGGTTCTCCATCTAGATTCTTTGCTATTTGACAATCAATCATAATTCCTTTAATATTTCAATGTGAAAAAAAAGGAATTTTAAACCTGAGTTGAGTGATTTTTGTGGATGAGGAGTGCTTAGATGTTGTTGCCAGGAGGTTTTCAAAAATTTGCAGGCATACCCTTCGGTATATCGAGAATTTTTGAAAGCCTCATGGTACAACAGATAAGTGCTAATCACCGCAAAAATCGCTCAATTCAGGTTAAATTTAAGGAGAGTTTATCATGGCTCCACAACGAAAAAAGATAATTATAACCGTAATATTACTATGCTGCTTTGTATTCTTTTGCCAGGTAAACGCACAGGAAGAAACAGGTGTGTTAAATACAGGCCGGAAAAAGGAGATCATTGAGAAGATCAGCAAGTTGTTGGAAGACAATACATTTCCCTGATTTAGGAGAAAAATATGGCCAGGAGATTCTTGCGGTTTTTAAATCCGGTCAATTTGACAACATAACAAATAGTAAAGAATTTTGTGCTGTGGTAACCGGTGTTTTACAAAAATTAATGAGGGATAAACATCTGCTGCTGAGATTGATTGAAGCCAGCGATCTTGGGGAAGATGAACACGGTTCCTTGCATCATCCGCTTCGTTATTATCGTTTAGGACAGAAGGAACATTTAGGTATTTTTCGCCTGGATTGGCTGGAGAATGGAATCGGCTATTTAGATTACCGACGATTCTATAACCAGGAAAAAGCAAAGGAGATGCTCCTTCATGCTGTGCAATTTCTCTCAAGTGCTAATGCAATAATAATTGATCTGCGAAAAAATCAAGGCGGGTCCGGGAGTTTAATACCATTATTGTTGAGCAACTTTTTAGAATATCCAACTCAGTTAACCAGTACTTACTATAGAAAAGATAATATCACTGAAGAGTGGTGGATACATGAAAAAGTTAAAGGTAAACGACTTTTGGATGTACCATTATTTTTACTAATCGGTAAAAATACATTTTCTGCTGCTGAGTATCTGGCATATGATTTGAAAGTCAGGAAAAGAGCGATTCTTGTTGGTGAGACGACAAAAGGAGGGGCCCACTCTGTTGATCTTTTTAAAATTGGGGAAGCATTTGAGATTTATATTCCAACAGCACGTGCAATTAATCCGGTAACTGGTAGTAATTGGGAGGGAACCGGGGTTATCCCGGATGTGGCTATCCCTGAAGAATCAGCCCTGGATACGGCTGTTGACCTTGCTAAAAAGGCAGCCCGGGAATATGGAAAAGTGAAGGATAAAAAAATTATGGTAAAAGGGTAAAAGGGGACGGTGCCTGCGAGTGTGCGAATGTTGCCGATCATTTTTCACTCGATACGTGTTTTTATGGTATATACGAATCGAAGAAAAATTCCGAAACAATTACCTGACTTTGCTTTCCGGTTCCTGATACGGGTTACCGAAATCGGCTGGAAGGGTGTAACCCTGTTTTCATCAAAAGACGGGCATCGATTCAAATCCTACAAGGATCAGGAAATCTAACCATGTAACCACCTCTCATCTTCACTGCAAGCAATCCCTTTTTCCCGGCAGTAAGTCTCCGCATCCTTTGTAAAACCGCTGCGGGAAAAAATAAATCCCACGGCACGCTCGATATTCTCCAGCTTTTTCACCTCGAAATATTTCCTCTCAAAAGCAACCACCTCTTCCTTAGAAAACTTCCGGGTATCACGGCTCTTCACCTCGCCGATTATAGAATAATCTCCCGGGGATTGAGCACGGGCGAAAATATCAACGCTGAAACTCTTCGAATATTCCGGTGAACTATCGTATTTCCATACTCGTATATAATCGCAAAAATTAAAATCCTTCGGCAAATACCGGGTAATCGACTTGAACAATTCATTGTTACCCCGGGCATGCAGCTTTAATTGATCCATGAGCAAATACTCGGCAAAATAGCCCTTCTGCGCACTGTATCTACCCAGTAAGCGGTTATACTGAACTTTTAGATTTTCAAGCTCTTCCCTGTATTCTTTCCTGATCACCTTCACATCAAATTCACGAATCTCTTCCTCGTATACCCCACGAAATACTTTGTCGAAAATATTATCATTTACCCCACGGTAACGATAGTTTGAAGTCCCCTGGTTGATAATATCCGCCTTTACCAGTGCTTTGAGCTTTTTCTCCAGATCGCCATCGGTCATTTCCAGGTTTAATGCTTTCATTAAATCTTGCCGGGTC
>WVZO01000530.1:14013-19712 GCA_011772425.1 Candidatus Aminicenantota bacterium | reverse complement strand
ATTGTTGTCTCAGCGTTATTTTTTAAAGGCTGCATGGACGTGCAAAGCAAAGCAATGCCGGCAGCAGATTCAGAAGCAGTTCAGGAAAAGGAGACTGAACCGCCATCTCCCCAGAAGTGGCAGGAAATGATGGCAACCGACATCGATACGCTGCAAATAGGAGATACAAAAGTTGAAAAAGGAAGAGTCTATGTGGTCTCCTTTCATCCCCAGGGACAAACCCGCAGCGTCGATGCAGTGGATGAAATCAACATCACCTTTTCCGAACCCGTAACACCGCTGAAAAAAATAGAAAAAGATGCACCCTCTTTGATCGCAGTGGAGCCTCTTATAAAAGGCGAAGGCTACTGGAAAAGCTCCACCACCTATTGCTTTCGCATCGATGAAAAATTAAAACTGTCCAGCAGGTATCATGTTCATTTCAAAGGATATGCCGCCTTTACCGGTAAAACAGTGCCCCCCAAAAAATGGTCCTTTACCACTCCCACTATCAAAATACTGCGCACCAAACCCTATCACCGGTACAAATGGCAAACCCTGGATCAAAAAATCCTGGTGCACTTCTCTCAAGAAGTAAACCCGGATAAAATCAGCGATTTTATCAACATTGTTACCCCAAAAGGCAAACATCCCTTTACCGCATGGTATTGCAGCAAGGAAGAACGAAAACTGCTTTATTATTGGGAAAAGGGCAAAGAAGATTATAAAAAATTTATCACTATTACTCCTATAGGGAATTATCCCATTGCCTCGGATATTTATGTACGGTTCCTGGCAGGCTTGCCGCCTGCCCAGGGTAATATCGGGCTTCAAAAGGAACGAGAACTGAAATTCCGTACCTACGAAGTATTTCGAATTATCTCAGTACCCAATACGTTTCAAGCAGACAGGGGTATCGATGTTCGGTTCTCTAACCCGGTGCAGCTGAAACATTTTAAAGAGAAAATTTCCTTTGAACCGGAAGTCGAAATCCAAAAAGGCGGCAATTGGGATTCCGACTATATATCTATTTATGGCAAATTCAAGCCGGGTGTAACTTACACTATGACGGTTCCCGCCGATTTGCAGGATCAATTCGGCAATCAATTGGGGCAGGAACAAAAATTCACCCTCCAATGCCTGGATTATACCCCGTTTCTTTCTCCACCCAATTACAACCATTTTGTTTTCGAAGACTACCTGGATAAAAAGATCCCTATCGATGTAAGAAACGTGTTTGACACACCGGTATATTACAAACAAATGGGGACAGCGGATTTGAAAAACGTCTTTTTAGGGAGTTATTTTACCCTGCATAAAGTGAACCTGGATACCTGCAATAAATACCAATGGAAAATTCCTGTCAAGAAAAACCGCAATTATACATTGGGTTTTGACCTGGAGGGCATTAACCTGAACAAACAGGGTTTTTATTATATCAATTTTGGCAAAACCACGCGGTACCGTTATACCGGTCATATTTTCCAATTGACCGACACCGCCCTGGTGGCTAAATACAGTCCTTCCCAGGTGTTTTTGGTTCCTTTTAACATGAAGACCGGCAAACTGGTGCCGGGGTTGAATTTTAAAATAGAAAGTTTTAAAACCGCAAAAGGCAAACCTTTACCCCCGGGAATTCGTGATGAGTTCAAGGGAAATGCCGAAGGTATTGCTGTGTACGAACCGTCGCTGGATTTGTTGGAGAAAAACCACCTCCAGGATTGTTTTATTTTTTCCGAACCCCGTAAAAGCTTTGTATGGGGAAGGAAGAGTCCCATGTTCGACATGTGGGATTTCACCTACAGCGGGGGCTTCCGTTACAGTTACCAACCCAAATATCTTTATAACCACATGTTCACTTTTACCGACAAGTACCTCTACAAGGCCGGGCAAACCGTCAGGTTTAAAGGCATGATCCGGCAGGTGCTGGCCGGGGAAATGAAAATCCCCACGGTTCAACATATAAACGTCGAGGTATTTAATTCCCGGAATCAATCCATCAAAAAGATGGAAATCAAAGGTAAAGATTTCACTGCCTATGGTTCCTTTGCCGGTGAGTTTAAATTGCCGGACGAAGCGCCCACCGGTTTTTACCGCATGGAATTCTGGGCCAAACTGGAAAAATCATCGGTTCACCGGAACATGACATTTTCTGTCCAGGAATACAAGCCGGCAAAGTTTGAAGTCAAGGTATCCTTTGATCAGAAATCATTGATTTCGGGTCAAGGATTTTCCGGAAAAGTAAATGCCAGGTATTTGTTCGGTACCCCTATGAAAAATGCCGAAGGTAACTGCGTGTGGACCCTCCAGAATACCTACTACACCCCGCCCGGATGGGACCGTTATGTCTTTGGCACCTACGAATCCCATCGCCGGGAAACCATTTATAAAAAAGACTTCAAACTGGACGACGAGGGAAATTTTAAATTTGAGAAGAAACCTTTCACTATATCCGGCAAAAACTCAGCCCTGTTGACTGTCCACGCTGAAGTCAAGGACAAAGACAACAACCGCATCAGCAGCAGCAACTCCATGACCGTTCACCGGGGTGAATATTACATCGGCTTAAAAACCGGTTCTTACTTTTTTAAGCAGAACAAACCCGGCAAAATCCAGGCGGTGACTGTAACGCCCAATGGAAAGCCGGTAAAAGGCACTGCGCTTAAACTGAAAATCACCCGGGAAGAGTGGAAATCTTTCCAGAAGAAAGATGCCTCCGGTGCATTGCGCTGGGAATGGAAGAAAATAACCGAAGATATTTTGCAAGAGGATATTGCTTTGCCAGATGGAAAATTTGAGAAAGAGTACAAATTTGAAAAACCCGGGTATTATCAAGCTTACCTGGAAGGTCATGACCAACTCAACAATACTATTATCACCACCGGGAATTTTTACGTCACCGGTTCCGGGTATGTGTCCTGGGGTGTCAGTGAGGGCCGGATCATTGACCTGGAGACAGACAAAAAAGAGTACAAGCCCGGTGATACGGTTGAGCTTCTCATCAAATCTCCCTTTGAAACCGCCACGGCGTTGGTTACCGTGGAGCGGGAAAAGGTCATGTGGTCTAAAGTGATCCACATGAAAGGCAATGCCAGCACGGTTCAAATCCCGGTTCAAAAGGATTTTATGCCCAATGCTTTTATTAATGTTATTATACTGAAAGAGCGAACCGGCTTGAAATTCGATGAAAATGGCAATGACATAGGTAAACCGGAGTTTTATGCCGGTTACAAAGAAGTCAAGGTTGACGCCAAAGAAAAGCAGTTAACCGTAAAAGTAACCGCTCACCAGGAATCTTATGAACCCGGCGAAGAGGTGAAACTGGATATCCGCGTGACCGATCAAAGCGGCGCACCGGTAAAATCTGAAGTATGTCTTTCCGTGGTAGACAAGGGCGTGTTGAACCTGGTGGGTTACCAGTTGCCTGATCCTTTCAGTTTCTTCTGGCAAGACCGGCCGTTGGATGTCAAAACTGTGTCTACCCTTAACGATGTATTGGGTAGGCGATTGTTTAAAGAGAAGGGAGAAAGTCCCGGCGGTGATGTTGGAGGTGCGGCCTTTGGCAGTGTGGTGGTGCGAAAGAAATTCAAAGAAAGTGCGTATTATTCTGCTTTTATTGAAACCGACGAGAAAGGCATTGCCCATGTGACCTTTAAATTGCCGGACAATATCACCACCTTTAAAGCCATGGCTGTAGCAGGCACCACGTTAAACAAATTCGGCCGCGGCAGTAAAGATATCCTGGTAAAGAAAAATATTATATTAAAACCTGCGGTCCCCAATTTCTCGCGGCCTGGTGATCAATATTCTGCCGGTGTGACCGTTACCAATAATTCAGGAAAGAAATTAAAAGTCCAGGTGCAGGTGACCTATAAAAACGTGGAACGGGTTAAAGGTGATAAAGATATAAAGAAAATCACCTTGCAGCCCAACGAAACCCAGGCGGTGTGGTATCAATTCAAAGTGAAAGGCATCAAAACCCAGAAGTTAACGTTCAAAGCCGCAGCGGGACGATATACAGATGGCCTTTACCAGGAGATACCCGTGCGGATTCCTCAATTTATGGAAGCCGCTGCCAATTACGGACGTGTGGATACAGAACCGGTCAAGGAACAAATCATTGTACCCGAGGACACCATGCGGGAACTGGATAAGGCGGAAATCACCCTGGCCTCGTCCGCCATGGTAGGGGTGAAACGTAATTTCGACATCCTCCAGGAATTTCCTTACGACTGTTTGGAGCAGCGGATTTCCAAACAATACCCGCTGCTAGCTGCCGGGGATTTCTTACTTACTTATGGTCTCCTGGATATGAAACAGGAAGAAATCGACAAACGGATCATCGAGCTTTTAAAACTCATGCCCAAATACCAGGATGACGGTGGATTTAAGTATTACCCGGATTGCATTTACCGCAGTCCATACCTTACCTGCTACGCCGTGGAGTTCATCCTGGATGCCAAAAACAAAGGGTATTCTTTTGATAAAAATATGTTGAAAGAGGCTAAAGAGTATCTCAAGGAGGTGGCTTATTGGTCTGTTGATTCCAAATATCCCTACTCCAAAAATATCATGCTGCTGGTGCAGTCTTATGCTGTTTATGTGCTGGCAAAGGACAATGTTTTTATGAGGGATGCGATTAATAACCTATTTGAGGTCAGGGACCGGATACCTTTCCCTGGTCTGGCTTACCTGGTCAAAGCGCTGGACCTTCCCAACAAACTGCCCCGTTACATGCAGCCGGTATTAGCTAAAACCATGGTTAACAAGATGAAAGACGAACCCACCATGACGCATTTTGAAAATCACGAAGGCGATACCTGGTGGTGGGTGCATGGAAGTAATATCAAAACCACTGCCATTGTCCTGGAGACCTTTTTAAAGGTTTATGGGAAATTCCCTTATGCGGAAAAGATCGCCCGTTGGCTTACTCAGACTACCCGGCAAAAGCGGTACATGTCTACGCAGGATCACATTCGTTTGTTTATGGCATTTCAGCGGTACTACCGGGTATTTGAAAGTGAAACCCCGGATTTTGTGGCAGAGGTGTTGTTTAATGGGCTTTCTAAGGCAAAGGAAACCTTTTCCGGGAGGGAGTTGTCAACCCGGACTTATGAAATCGGTCTTAGAGATTACAAACCCGGGAAGGCTATCGATGCGATGTTTAAAAAAGAAGGTACTGGTATGCTTTATTACCTTTTGCGGTTGAAATATTATCCGATTGGTGAAGTGGAAGCTGTGGATCGAGGATTCAAGGTCACTAAAACCTATAAAAAGTTGGATGGTACGGTTATCACGGATAATACGTTCAAAGCCGGGGAGAAGTATATTGTGGAAGTCGATGTAGACACCAAAATGGAGCGTACTTTTGTTATATTGGATGATCCGCTGCCTGCCGGGTTGAAGGTATTGAATCCTGATTTCAAGACCACGTCGCAGTATGACGTGGTGGAGACTAAAGCCAGCAGGGACAGTGAGTGGGCTGGATATTGGGGTAATTTTTATCGGAGTGAAATTTATTTTGACCGGGTGCAGGTATTTGCGGATTATTTGCATCGTGGTACTCACAAGTGGAAGTATTTGGTGATAGCGACTAATTCGGGAATGTTTGCGGTACCTAACACTGTGGTTTTGGAATTGTATAATCCTGAAGTATTTGGTAGGAATGCCAACAGGAGTGTTAAGGTTTTGTTTTAAGGCATAACTTGCTGTGAGGCCCT